>JAZFZF010000100.1:0-4645 GCA_036443875.1 Nitrososphaerales archaeon | reverse complement strand
GATATTCCTCTGAATAGGGACTTATTGTTAACTCATTAAATCTTATGCGTTGAAAAGATAATGCTTGGTACTAGTGGTTCTCCTGGAGGTCTGATTGCTTCAATTCCTAAACCCTGCCCAGCTGTTTCTATCGACATCATTACATTGAGTTCATCGTTGGCATCAAACGAGGCAATAGTATTACCTACAATCACATCCTTGTTATCCTTCCCACCTACTACGAGACGTATATTTGAATTAGGAACATTTGTTCCATTTTTCTTCAACCAAAAGTCAACATACTTTGGATCACTTCCAGAAGTTCGCCCAACTTGCGGTGCAAAAACTACTATATAGACACCAGAAAACAAGATCCTTATGTTTTCAGGATTGTTGGTAGTACTATGTTCAATTCCACTAATTGCATCATTTTGGTTCATTGTAACTGCAACTGGTGCAGTTCCATCAGGTCGTTGATCCTCGCTACTTGAAAGCTGCAAGTGTTCTGTCGCCATGATGTCTTCATAATGGTGATTGTGATTAACAAAGTTTGTGTATGTGTTCAGGTCGCTAGATACTTCCTAGCCTCTTCCAACGGATTCTATCCCCTTAGCTTCCATGTTATCACTCCCATCATAATATTACCAAACATCTTCATATCCTTCCCATTCTTTCACCCAAACTTGATCTATTTCTAATATTCGCTATCTAATTCTTCTCTAGTTTTTATTCCATACTTGATTGAAGCATCTTTTTCCCAAGCAACATACTCCCATTTCCAATGTGCATGATTATTATCAAATTCGGCCATAGCATGATTCGATGTGTTCACGAAAACCACCGGATGGTTTTTTGAAAGATACCAATGCAATATTGACCTATCGGGTGCAGGAGGCTTATCTTTGTGAATACCGTCATCATAAAGGACATGGTCTCCACTGTGAATATCTTTAAAATTAAAATGAGTTGCCTCATTATTTTTCGACTTGACCTTGAATGATTCAATATCCTTTGTTCGCCCATATTTGATAAAGCGAATCAGTCTGTAAAACCAATCTAGAGCCCAGTGTTTTCGAAGATGTTCATCGTTAAAAACTAAGGTTACCTCATAGCATTAGTTGTTATTGTGACAATGAATTTCACGTAGAAAATTTTTCCAGGTATCCACATATGGCTGATAGATTACTGGTATTAGCCTCTAATCTGGAGGCGAACCAGTATCAAAAATAACATCATGACCCTCTTTTTGTGGTTTTTTTGACACATCCTCCAATTCTTTAAAAAAAAGTTCAAGAGAGCCGTCTTTGTGGGTTTCAAGTTGCCAAATCTCACAGTGTTCAAGAGGTCTATCATCTTTCTCAAGTTCATTTTCTATTTCTAGCTGAATTACTTGTCTTTGATTTTCAGTTTTAGGAAGGTTATTTCCAACTAGTTGCTCTTTTACTTGTTTTGGCTTTTCAAATTTGATAATTATTACACTAATCATAGAATCAACGGCAATATTTTTTTGTCTAAATCTGCTGTAAAGGTTCTCCCTTCTTCTTATTACTAGTCTAACCTTTCCATTCCCAAGTGGGATTAATCTAAAATTGCAATTATTCCAGTTCCATCTACTTTTCTCATTTGTCCAAAATTTCCCAAATTCTTTCTTTTTGGGATCATATTTTTCTTGAGTGTAAGAAAACCAAAAATTCTCCATTTATATTCACATCAATTACTTGTTAAAAAAGTAATTCCAGGCATATTTTCTTAAAGATCATCTTTCAGGGTTGACTTTTACCAATATTACGTTAGAGCAAATAAGAAATATATTGTGTCTGTTGCATCAGATGCGATAATTGTATTCCCTTCAAGCGCAACAGCGTAGATGGGAGGAAATCATCCTCCATAAAGATGGTGATCAATTCTCCTCCTCTATATCCCACACCTTGAGTGTCTTGTCATGAGAAGCAGAGATGGCTTTGCTACCATCTGTATTCTAAACACGTTTCAAGGTGAAACGTAGACAGAACCTGCTCCCCTGAGTTCCCTTTTCCATACTCATGAAACTGGGGCCAAAGTCCAAAGCAATCTGTACCCATGGAGAACACCATTTGCCCACCATGAAGTTGCTGGTAACAATCTTTACTTCATCATGCCAGTTAGTAAAGTCGTACATGTTCATCTGCTGTGGTGTCAACATAACTCTCGAAATTCCTCTAAGCAAGCCACCAAAGACGTATTCCATCTGCAGCTTTCCAGTCTCTTTAGTGTATGTGAATACTTGCGTCACTGGTGTCAACGCACTGTCAGAAACCAGTTTTCCGTTCCACCTTCCGATAACCTCATCAGAGATCGGGGCACGTGCATGTTCCTGGTAAATCGTTTCGTGATCTTCCTCTGTCATGAAATCGACATTGTACCTCCTTGACATGCTGAAGGTAAGTATCTGATTACCAAGAGGAGGAATCCCGATAAATGCCTTTCCAAGTATCGTATCTTTCTCGACTATCTTCAGCAAGTCGTAGAAAAGTCTGAATTCTATGCCCGTGTATTTTAAATGAACGACTTCACCAAAGCCATCATACTTCTGCACTTGTGGTATGTTTGGTGCCTCGACCGGCGCTTCGAAGGGGTGTGTTATTCCTTTGATCTCTCCTCCTTCCCTGTAGAATTTTTTCCAGAATCCTCCTAGGTACCGAATCACAGTGAGGTTTGGGTCTATGGGGAAGAATCCTTTCCAGTATTTGTTGTTGTATATCATCAAGGTTTTCTTGTCGAAGGACTACCTCTCTTCTGGCGGAGAAGTATCGTCAGCATTGATTAATGTTTCAATAGGCAATTGATTCTTCGCTTGATTGAACATCGTCTCCAGCCTCTCAAGAGAGCAGTACATTGGTTGGTTGATTGAACAAGTTTCTCCGAGTGCGGGCTTCATACTTATGCTGGCAAATCTTGCGTTCCATACCTCGTTAATGTGATCTGCTGTTCTTGTAGCAAGTGCCATGACAGTGATCTGAGGATTAACACCAAGTGATGTTGGAAACACACTTGCATCGCAGACATACAGATTATTGAACCCATGAACCTTGCAGTTAGAATCAACAACACATATGGTTGGATCTTCCCCCATTCTGTTTCCACCCTGCGGATGTGCAGATGCCACTAGCAGACCATTAGGATTAGTTTCTACGGCATTCACCAATCTGGGAATGTCTGCTTTGCTGTTCAGTCTGATGACATCTTGATGTCCACTTATCACCTGTTGGGCACCAATATTAAACCACATTTCAGCAAGAACCTGCAAGCCTTTTGACATGTTCTTGATATCTTTTGGTGATAAAGCATAATGCACTTTTGGATTTCCACTTTCACTCAAGCATACTGTTCCGTTGGGACCATCTCTAATCATTACCCCGGCCATCGTGTAGTGAGTAAAGTCTTGCATGAGCTCTGCATGCTCCTTGAGGAATGACGGTATACCCAGAGAGAATTGTAATATCGGCAAGAATATGCTCTCTATCAAGAATCCTCCATCTTCTACACCGTTTGTGACTCCGAATTCATGGCATGTATAGGCCATTGGTATTCCATTGTAAGCATTGATTGCCTGTTGGAATTTACCAAGCAAGAAGGGAGCGGGATGCAAGCTCAATCCTCTACCCGCTTTTCCCTCTGCAACTTTATTTTTTAGCAATATTTGTGAAGATGCAATCGCACCAGCAGAGACTATTACAACCTTCGCATTAACTCTGATCTTGAATCTAGCTTGTCCGGTAGCATCGATAAAGTTACCTTCAAGACCGTTCACCATTCCATTAGAATATGATATTTTTTCTGCATTGCAGTTACAGTAAATTTTGATTTCAGAACTTTGTAAAGCTCTGCGAATGTATGTTACGAGCATGTCCTGCTTTGTTTCGTAGTGGCATCCAAGGTGACAGAATCCACATCTCATGCAGTCCTTGCAGTTTCTATCATTCTCGCTTGATTTGTATCCCTCAGTCTCGCAAGCTTTCTTCAACATTAGGTTATTGTCATTAAGCTCCTCCTGCTTCACCTTGCTTACATTAATTTCCCTCCACACTTCGTCAAGAGCTTTGTCCCACTGCTGATCTGAAATGTTGACACCCATTCCTCTCCACTGTTCTCTCACGGTCTCTGGAGTTTTGAAACAGACAGCATCGTTGATTACTGTGGAACCACCGAGGCACTGACCCTGAGCAATTGCTATCCTCAAATTATCGGTAAAGTTTGCGCCCGCGTTCTTCCAGAGCAGAGGCATCATGTCGACCTCCCTTTGGTTCATATCTTCGGCATCGTAGTAACCTCCTTTCTCCAATAGTAACACAGATCTTCCATTTTCAGCAAGTTTCGCTGCGATGATGGCCCCAGCGGCACCAGAACCTACAACGCATACATCAACATTTTCAATAATGTCATATGTGACTAGAAAACTTTTCTTTTCTCTTCTCAATATTTTCCAGACCAAAAATTGTCCCTGCCATTTTATTCACTCCTTATTCCAAGGAAGTGAATGTTTGTGTGTTGCTCGTTTTGAATATTGTGGAACCTGCGGTCCTGGATATCCAATTGACTGCATAATCTTTGGTCTTGCGTAGTATGACCAGCTTGCTATGACTCTGATCATCTGTGGAATCAATCTCTGCAAGTCTGCTTGTGAAAT
>JAZFZF010000099.1:0-3504 GCA_036443875.1 Nitrososphaerales archaeon | reverse complement strand
TCATGATTATTTTTGTACTCTATCAGGTGCGGGTATCCCTGGTCCGTGTTATGATCTGTAATTACTAAAGTTTTCAAATTCCTTTTAACCATTGCATAACAAATTTGCTCTGGAGTCGTTCCGCAATCATAAGGCATCAATTTAGAATTCTGGAAATTTGAGAATACACTATGAAGATGAAGTTCTGCTCTTAGTTCATAGTGTATTTCTTCGTAATTTCTCGCAAGATGAATATCGTTCGTGGCCGCAATTGTCATGTTATCTAATTATCATTTAAAAGCCGGCAATTAATAATTAACCTTTGTAAACGATCAAGAATTAATTGATTTATGGGGGAGATGCTGCTTGCTGTGCGTACGTTCGTACGCACATGACTAGATAGGAGCAAGTCATAATTTTTTGAATTTGGTAATTTTACAAAAACTATCCATCATTCAGTATCAGTATCATTCCTTATTTTGCAAAATATTGTACAATCATATTTTCGGAATATTTCATAATAAGATTTTCATATAAAGACAAAAATACTTTTACACTTATTTAGTTGGTTTGTCTTATTAAACGGCCAAGAAATCATTGGTTTATCAATTAACTATGTTGTTCGTTAATAAATCTATGGAACTGATTCCGCAGTCTGTTGTTCGTCCGTAAGTTTGGGTGGCTCTTCAGTAAAATCTCAATCTACTGTTAGGGAGTTTGACATAACCTTCGAGCAAGAACGCTTCAATGTTATGGTAGAGACAACATCAGAAGAAGTCACTAAATTTCACACAGTCATTAAAGGAATTCATATTTATCGTAGATGAGAAGTAAGTTGAAGGTTCGATGGATGTTGCCGCCCCCAACAGGCTGATCGGAGGTCCTTATACCGTCTGGGTTGATGGCTTTCTCTAGCACGTGGCTGGTCAGGAGCTAGGAGAACAAAACTCGGTTATTACTGCCAATTATTCTAGTGGAATTCATACCATACGCATTGTTGGTTCTACAGTCATTCCCGAATTTACTTTTATTTCTATAATGTTGTCTCTCGCCATAGGATTAGTTCTAGTAGCTCGTTTAAAGAAGTTCTTTAGGTAACTTTCTCTCCGGCTAACTGAATGACTCCACACTGTCAGAAAGCAAGGAGTAAATTCCATTCAGCTGTAATGTTTGCTCTTAAAGGCAGACTTGATGTCATACAAGCTGGTAAAAGTCAGACTTCCACATACTATGTCACACACCATATACTATACTGCGGTATAATGCACTTGTAATCGCAATGTAGGACTTTATGGCATACATCTAATACTTTATCTACCCCCGCGAAAGAGGGATGTCAGACAAGAAATGAACGAATGTCAGACGCTCCAGAGAAGGAAGAAGATCAGCATAAGGGTAGACCCCACACTTATGTAAAGTTCAAGGCAGAGGTTGCTGCTCGAATGCCTAACAAACACGGAATGTCTGAGGTCCTGGAGGATTTGATGAGGGGTTATGTAGACGAGGCAGACAACGAAGAGCAAAGTATGCCTTCTGAGTGTAAGGAGGACTCTCTTCACAGGGCTATAAAGGATGTCGAGGAACCACCTACCACCGAGAGTACGGTGCCAACAATCGTTCTCCAGCTCCTAAGCGGAGAGTTATTTGTAGCACAGATAGCGCTTAAATCCAAATCTATAAGGCTGTATGAATATTGTCGCAGCAAGTTAAACGATCCAAATATGGAATTGTCTGACTTTGTAAACGCTGTCATTATAAATTTTTTCGAAGAGAGAGGTATCAGAGTAGTTTACCACATGGACATATAGATTAATTTATTCAAAATCCTTTTTGATTATCCTTGGTGTCTTGACGTATCTATGGAACCTTGGTATCTTCCCTGCTTGTAAACTACCTTCGCTGTATTCCATAAGCTTGCCCACGGCAGTGGCGACGTCACGAGGATATAATTCCTCAATTTGAGGAGTTAGATGCTTTCGCCGTATCCTGTAAGCTTGGCTACAGAACTGACCATGTCCCTCGGGTCTTAGTTCTCAATCTGAGAACTTGTCTTTCTGGCTTCCTTATCCTCCTTTGTAGGTGGCTCCATATGTTTCTGGGTGTAGAATCTCTTGACTGCAACCGCCTCAGATATTGTCGGGTCCATACGATGGGAATACCTCGTCAGTTGAATCATTACTGCTGTTATCGTTTACCCCACTGTCCTTCCCCTATATTTTTCGTCTCTATCTGTCTGAGATATAGGGGACGATACAGTGGGGGACAGCTCACCCAGCCAATCTAACTTGAAAATTTTACCGCTGAGTAAGTTCAAACCATGCCTACATTGGATAGGATATTCATTTCGTAAAAGCATCTTTTGTTTGGTAAGTTCTGGCTGACTTGGGCTTTCCTTGCAGTCTTTGCCGTGTTTGCCAGTATCGAAAGAGGTATACCCCCATACCGCTGCTAGAAACAGGATAGGGGTATGTCTTTTTTGACATTGACAAAGCTGGTAAAGCTGGCAAGATACTTACCTAACTTAATGGTCTTTGTGGTTGGACAGAATCCTCTTATCCACTCACCCAGACCTTCATTCTTTAGCAAGGCTAGCAGTGGTCTCAGTTCATGCTTTTCAGCAAGACTGAACTTATGCTTTAGCTGCTCCCCAGTAAATGATGTCTGTTCTGTCACCCATACTAGAATGTCCCTGCAGAAGTTATCATCTACGACAAGAGTTCGATCCTTCAGAGCGTCTTTAACTTTGTTAACTATTTCTGTTGTCATCTCGCCACCAATCTCACCATTATGGGCTTTCTCTGAGATGATATCCAGCCCTGCACTATAATACTCAATTTCTAACAATTTGGACACATATTCTACATATTCCTTCTTTACCATCAACAAACTAAAGTCATTGTTGAAACTGCATGTAAGTGCTGCACAAGCTATTGCCAACCGGGCTAGTTTATACTTCATATCAATGTTCACCAAGGACTAGTGAATATCGAGCTATTCAGGTACAAGTTAGTCGTTCGAATTCGAAAATATATACTGAATTCATTTGAGATGAACTCTTAAATCTCCGCTCGTCGATATCTAGTAGAGTGAATCTTGAAGAAAAGCTCAAGAAAGAAGCGTTAGATGCTATGGCCTACTCTTACGCACCATACTCGAACATAAATGTGGGTGCTGCCATCCTTTCCGATGACGGTTCTATCTCCAAAGGTGCCAATATAGAAAATGCTTCGTATGGGATTACCGTATGTGCAGAAAGAGTGGCATTGTTCAAAGCTGTCTCTGAGGGTCGTAGGAAATTTAAAGCGATAGTGATAGTTTCGAATGTAGGACCATTAACACCTTGTGGTGCCTGTAGACAAGCTCTTTTCGAATTTAGTCCTGAAATGGATGTAATAGTTGCTCACGACACACAGAGTAAAAAATGGAGACTCGAAGAGCTTCTACCCGCTGGATTTTCTCTTGTAGCAGAGGAAGAGCCTGTAGAAAGGTAATAATCCACCTATGTCTGCCTTCTTGCGGTTTAAC
>JAZFZF010000098.1:0-3615 GCA_036443875.1 Nitrososphaerales archaeon | reverse complement strand
TTCTAGACTCAGCATTGTTCAGTGGACAATCTCTGATTTCATGTCTTCCATAAATTCCATATAATGCCATACTTTCATTTCACCTCCTTTGATTTGTTTTTGTTGAACTCATTATGAATCAAACTGTCATACCATTTTGAGATCTCTGTAGTAGAAAGGGTGCAACCACTGCATAATTTTTCTGCTCTGTGTGTTGGTTTAAGCAGGCTAGCACCCTGAGCCAACCCAAAATAGGTAACCCCATATCCTAATTAAGGAAGGTAAACGAAAAACCTGAATTAACACCACGCCTAAATTCCCCTTAAGGAACCTTGAATAAAAGTAAGAATGATTGCTGAAAATAAATCAAGTATCTATAGAAGGAAAAGATTACCATCTACGAATTATGACATTTGATGGTGACCATACCTCCTAACGGTGGCGGGGGCATTAGTGACCGAATACTCTAAGATTCCTTGGTGTCTTCATATGCGGTTCCTGTTTCAAATTTCTTTTTCACACTCATGCCGATGAACACCGATGATAATATCAATAGTATAAAACCTCCTACTCCAAAGGTGCTACTGGAGCCAAGTTGTTGAACAACCGGTTGATTGAAAACAGGAGATAAGAATTGCCCTAAGAAGATTGAGGCTATTAAACCACCCAATACTCGACCTCTAAGTGTTATCGGGGTTTCTGACACGAGCCAGAGATTCATGTTAGGGAGAAGCAAGCCGAGTCCTGCACCACTTACCGCCAATCCAATGATTATCTCTAAATAATTTAAAGCCAGTGAAATTATAACATAACCTGAACCCATCAGTAGGAAGGCTATGATGGAGATATTCTGAAAACTCTGTCTTGATTTAATTCGCTTGTAGAAAAGTGCTGTAATGCCTGCTAATAGGTACGAAGATGCAATAGCTATACCAACTTCTGTGTTACTTACATCACCGAGTTGTTTCAGATAAAATGGCATTTGTACGGGCGTGAGAAAAATTATTACCATACTCAAAAACACTATAGGATAAACCAAATACGTTATTTTCACTTTTGAAACTTTTCCCTTTTGGGTGACTTTGTCTTTACTTCTGGATAGTTGTGGCTCGTAAATGAAATACATCACAAGTGGTAGCATTACAAAAGCTAAGAGATAAATCAAAAATGGTGTACGCCAGCTAATATCTGCCAAGAAACCTCCTACCAAAAGGAATATGACGCCCCCGAACGTGCCGAATGCGGCTTGTAATCCCATAACTTTATTCCGGTGAACACCAACGAAATAATCAACAATTAATGCGGTAGACGTGGTGATGATTCCTGCTACAGCTATGCCAAGGAGAGCTCGGCTGACCAAAATTTCTAATAGCGAGTTTAGGAAGTAGCCAGAACCTCCTGCAATAGCATATAATATTATAGAAATTACGAATAATCGTTTTCTACCCCATCGATCAATAAAAACTCCGACTAGAGGCGCACTGATAGCAATAAACAATGCTGGAGTCGTCAGAACCAATTTGACTATAAACTCTGCATCATACTCATTCTGAAATGCTGTACTCATCTCGGGCAAAGATGGTGAAATCGCAGCAGTCGACATGTAAGTGATAGCAGCTAAAGCTAGCAGTATGTTCTACCTTATCAAAGATTTAGCGGACTTCATTTTGTTTACCCTACCTCTTCTACTTGTCTTGCCCTGGTGAGTGAACTGTCTAGGTTGTTAGAGCTTGCGTATCTTATGTACTCCTTCTGCAACACTTTGGAATGTTACAAGTGGAACTATTTTGAGCCCATTGAAGCTTTGCTGTTTTCGTATCTACAGCGAATTGCTCTATCAGGTGCGGATCTTCTGCGTTCAATATCCAAAGGAATGTGTCTTCCAGTCCTGATTGATATTGTCCGATAATCTTGTTTATCTTGTACTTTGGTAATATAGCACCCAATTTACCACTCGCGATTGCCTTGCGGACCTCTAAAACCATTTTTGCACTCTCAAGATTGTTCCAATAGCAGTCCTTGATTTCATGCCTTCCATACATTCCATGTAACTGTATTTCTATTTCACCTCCTTTGATTTGTTTTCGTTTAGATCCATACTAACCAAACTTTCATACCACTTGGCAATGTCTGAGCCAATAAGATGCGGATTGTCTTCCTGCAAATAATGAACCCCCCGTCCAATATTTACAATCTTGAGGTTCTTTAGGTTGTTCTTGCACCAATTCAACAAAGGTTTTAGGACAAGTGCTCCTGGTTCGGCGTAGAATAACAATTTTGGAAGATTTGACTCCTGAAATTTTTGATTATAAGATCGTACAGCTTCGGTTACGTCTTGCGGAATACCTTCAATAGGAATTTCATTTGGCCATTTCCAAACAGGTTTTCTATGCTCTGGCTTTTCAAATGGTTTTCTATAATGATTCATTTCCTCTTCAGAAAGATTACGGACAGACCCCATCTTTCCAAGTATTTGTTCTACGAAGAAATTTTGGTTTACTATCATATCCCATCCCACCTCAGGAGTGCGGAAAGCTTTGAAAATTTTTCTTACTTCCTCGTTTCTAAAAAATTCCCACTTGAACGGTTTCAAAATGAATTCCATAAATGCAATTCCCTTAACATTTGCTTCATTTCTCATTGCATAATGGAAACCTAAAGCAGAGCCCCAATCATGAACTACAAGAGTAATGTTTTGAAGATTCAATTAATCCTTCAATGTATTTTACGTGGTCAAAAAAGCTATAGTCAATATCTGGTTTGTCTGATTTACCCATTCCTATGAGGTCAGGTGCTATACATCTTCCTTTATCTATAAGATAGGGAATTATGTTTCTCCATAGGTATGAAGAAGTAGGATTTCCATGAAGAAATAGAATCGGATCTCCCGTTCCTTCCTCTACGTAATGAATTTTTGAATCATTTACTTCGATATATTTGGACTTGAATGGAAATTCAGAAGAAATTTTAGCTTTATTCATTGTTTAACTTCCTTTACAGTCGAACTAACAATACCTAATACGACTCCAAACGCGATATGTCTAATTATGGTTATCACTGGCACTAGAGGTGAAACCGCCAGTCCAGCAATACCAGCTCCTAATGCTGGTAACATCATCAGCCAGACTGGTATTATTGTTACCAATATGCCAAAGACTATACCATGAAGCCAGAGATGTCCACGCATTATTCGTTTTGAAATTCTCAAGAATACATATCCATAAAGCAATGCTAATCCTATACCATTAGCAAAGTGGAATGCATGTCCGGCTAAATCAACTGGTCCAGTTTTTCCTACAAGCATGGATCCTAATGTTTTGGTTATGTCCATTGGCATACCTGTTACTGCTATATCAGCATACATTATCACGTTAAAGGCAATAGTACCAAGAATGCCTGCTATTACAAAGCGTGGTAATTTCTTGATTATCATCATTCTTCACCATATCAAAGAAGATAAAGATCTCATAGGCTTCTAAGGCTTTACTGAACTCACAAATTTTGTAATCTTCCCAGAGATAAAATCCAAGTCTTCTTCTAGTGCAAAGTGACCTGTGTCAAGTATGTGTTTCTCAACATTTTTGAGATCACGTTCATATTGATGTGCACCTGCTTCTGGGAAGATATAGTCGTTTT
>JAZFZF010000097.1:0-4301 GCA_036443875.1 Nitrososphaerales archaeon | reverse complement strand
CATGCGAATCCAGTAAAACCCATTTGGTTAATCTCGTTTCTATCTAGCAACTCTTTACAATCCAAGCATTAGTAAATTGGTTCCATAGTTCATCTATAGTGGGGAATGGTGATAAAAGAAGTGCGGAAATACCTCACCTGTTTGTGTTCCGTAGTGGAAAAAAGTTTATTTTATTTGGTATATTTTTACTTGAAAAACTATTTCTCTCAGAATGCAAATATTATCTTTGATACAGAGTATCGGTAAATGAATTAGTACACATGCTCTTCTTTCACATGCAAATTATAAGCTCTCTTTCCAGAACAAACTATCTCATGCTTTTCACAGATCTCAGAAACGGGACTGTACTGCATTTGTAACTTATCCACGTCGGAATCGGGTAAAGATTTGATGATACCTCTAGCATCTATACTACGCCACGTCATTACTTTAGAATATGGATTTGAAATTGTTAATGGTTGTGTATTTGGCGTTATTGGTCGTAAGATACATGTGTTAAGATAACAGGAATTACTTCGTAAAGGGTATCATCTAACCTATCATAACACCCAACTCATCCCATAACCTCTTCCTTATTTTATCTCCCTTCGTTTTACTGACTTTGTTCAATCCATTCTTGATCTCCTAGATGAGCTCGTACGTTCTTTGAACGAGTGGTTTACCCCTATGCATTATTGTTGTAGTTTTCATACACAAACCCAACATATGCATCCAACCCAACAGTGTTGACAGCCTTCCAGACTTCACTTTCCAGAACCGAATATCCATAATTTAGTAAAGCATTAACGGGATCTATTGCATCCTTCGGTTTTCTTTGACCTCTCCTAGATTCAAACTCAAATTTGTCATCAACTATGTTTGTTACAGCATCCCAATACCACTATCCTACATCACCTTCGATTCCTCTCACTGCACCGATGTCTTTGGCATACTCAATTCCTTG
This sequence comes from Nitrososphaerales archaeon, assembly GCA_036443875.1. Classification (GTDB taxonomy): domain Archaea; phylum Thermoproteota; class Nitrososphaeria; order Nitrososphaerales; family UBA213; genus JAZFZF01. The sequence goes on along the minus strand of JAZFZF010000097.1, from coordinate 3,358 downwards.
TAAGTATTTTTCAATCACATGATTATATCTAAAATATCTCCTATTTGATTTAATCCAGTTTAGAACAAATAAAGATTATTGATTTAATTCTCTTTCACTTTAATCATATAAAGGTCAGCATAGAAGATCAGCTATTGCGATCACCCAAGGATTCTTGGATCATGTTCCGAGCAAATTCAATGCGTACGGGAGTTTCATCCTCTAATGTTGCCAAGAAGCCTTCTTCACTGTGGATGGTCGAACTTGGAGAGATCGTCGCCTCACCAGTCTTTAGCAAGAATGTTCTATACGTACCATCAATGATGGGCAAGATTTCTGCATTAAACTCAAAAGATAAGAATCTGTTATGGCAACTAGATATTGGTAGTCCTGTAATCTCCTCTCCGTTAATCCATAAAGATAAGTTGATAATAGCAACCTTCGACAGTTGGGTAAAAAATACTCGTTATCTGGGCAAAAACTTCGTACTTGTAGTAGATCTATTGAAAGGTAGAACAATGTGGAAGTATGAGATCGATGGAGACGCCTTCTCTTCACCATGTGTGTATGGAAACACCTGTGTAATAGGCTCGCTCGACAAGAACCTGTATGCTATCAACATAAACAATGGAGAATTGCAGTGGAAGTATCGAACAGGTTGTGCAGTCTGGTCTTCTCCCGCGGTAAATGATGACACTCTTTATTGGATCTGATGATGAGAATCTCTATGCATTACACCTGGACGGAAGTACAAAATGGAAATCGAAGCTCGATGGTATGGCAAGATCATCTTCACCATGCATATCTGATGAAAAGTTATTCATTGGTACTTACAACGGTGCTATGTGTGCCATCAGTGTAGATAATGGAATGATGATCTGGGAAGTGTAAGCAGATGCACATGTATTATCATCACCAGCAGTTATAGATGATATGGTTCTTTTCAGTTCTTCAGATCACAGACTATACTGTTTGAATATAAATGATGGAAAGAAGCTCTGGGAATTTGAGACCGATAATGCCATTTGGTCATCCCCAGCACTTACGGATGATACCGCATTCTTTGGTTCCTTAGATGGACATATCTACTCTGTAGACTTGAAGACTGGTAAGAGAGCCTGGAAGTTTCCGACGATGCAGATGATCGATTCCTCGCCATGTATCGCTGCTGGGATGTTGTTCATAGGCTCAAGGGATGGTATACTCTACACGTTCGATTCATCAGTTCCAGACTACATAGGCTGAAATTCATAATAAACATCATCATTCTTATCCAATCCACATTTGAACAATTTAACATCAATTCCTTTCTTTAATTCAACATCATTATCATAAATTATTCTTCCAAAGAGGCGTATGTTATCATTCAACTCCACTATTCCATACATCGCAGGTTCACTTGCTATAAAAGATTCAGAAAACTCAAGCAGCTTTCCATAAGGACTGACTTGAACCCACTCGATTTTGTTAGAGAGACACTTTGAACATATGTTGCCAGGTGGCCATATTAGGGTTTTACATGACAGACACTTGCTGGTAGTCAGTTTACCTGTTTTTAGCGATTCTATAAACCCACTCATGCTACACACCCATTATAACTACAGTTGCAGAACTGGCAGCTGCAGAGAGATTGTGTACTAGTCCATTCATGCAATTTTTAACCTGTCGCTTACCTGCCTTGTTCTGCAACTGCATTACTACTTCAGCTGCCTGTGCTACACCTGTGGCGCCTATTGGATGACCGCTTCCAATCAACCCTCCTCTAGTATTGACCTTGATACTTTCACTCTCGGAAGAGTATGCAAGTCTACCTCCTTCTCCCTTCTCTACAAAATATAGATCTTCGTATGCAAGTATTTCACAAATGGTAAATGCGTCATGCACTTCTGCAATATCAATCATTACAGGCTCGATCTTTGCCATCGCATATGCGTCCCTTGCAGCCAACATAGTTGATTCCATTCTGGTCAATTCTTTCACGTTACTGAAACTTGCACATACCGTTCGCTGCCCTATCCCAGTTATCCACACAGGCTGATCTGTAAATTCCTTCACTTTCTCCTCTGAGACTAGCAGCAGAGATGCAGCCCCATCGCATGTTGCTGAACAGTCGTAAAGTTTCACTGGCTTGACTATAGGTTTAGATTTTAGAACGTCATCTACACTTATCTCTCTTTGAAAATATGCTGTAGGGTTCATCGTTGCATTTTTATGGTTTTTAACTGATACCATAGCCATTTGTTCTTCCGTGGTGCCGTATTCATTCATATGGGCTTTGGAGTACATAGCGGCCCAATGTGCAGGATGCTTGAACGGTCCCCGTGTAAGATCCCACTCTAACTTCGCAGACGGACTTTCGGCCTTTTCTACACCTACTACGATCGCAACATCACATAGACCTGATGCAATGTATGAATAGGCTGAACATATTGCATTACTTCCAGAACTACACATATTCTCTATTCTATGTGCTATCTTCGGTTTAATTCCACACATTTCCGATAATATGCTAGCAGTGTACTGTGCATTATCACAGGTAGACACCAGAACAGCTTCAACATCATTTTGCGAGAGTTTGATAACATTGCTGAAGAGATCTCTAATTGATTCTGATGCAATTGAATATAATGAATCGTTGCTCTTTCTGAACTTTGTTAACCCATAGCCTGCCATAGCAATTCTGCGCATACAACTTACTCCAGAAATGTTTCAAGTACTTCCTTAAATGAGGTTTCTGTTTCACCAACGGGATTGAATTGTATTACTGGCAAGGAAATGCCAGTATCCATAAATTCTCCAATTTTCTTCCTACACTCTTCAGGTTCACCAGCAATCGCAATGGCATCTAGCATTTTATCGGGAATCAGTTTATGAATATTTAGCAGGCCTTCTTTCTTGTATGATTCTGTTATATATGCAATCTCATTCTTGAAACCGTGCGAGGCAAGGAATTCGTTGTATATGTTACCTACCGCAGCATAGAAAGCCAATGTCTTCCGTGCTCGCTCCCTTGCAAGCTCTCTATCCTTTGCGACAGCCGTCACTATTACACATATGATATCAAAATTCCTGCCACATGTGATTTTTTTAAGCCTATTCACGGTGTTTATTAATTCATCGATCGGTCGCAGAAATAATATAATACCATCAGCGATATCTGTGGATAGCCCAATCATTCTTTTATTTGTAGCTGCTACATAAATTGGTATATTCGAGCGTTGGGGTTTGAAACCGATCTTGAAATTCTTTACTTCGGTAACTTCTCCCTTGTAGTTGACCTTCTCACCTTTTAGGATCAGCTGAATTATTTCAACGTATTCCCGCATCCTGGCTATATGATGGGAAAATTTTTCCCCATGCCAATCTTCAACAAGCGCTC
>JAZFZF010000096.1:0-2373 GCA_036443875.1 Nitrososphaerales archaeon | reverse complement strand
ACCATTTAATTTTCTTCCACTTGAATCTTCTAATACCTATTGTCTTCTTGGCCTCTTCTATAAGATCGTTAATCAACTCTTCAAAAGTAACTATGGCCATATACTAACTATCCAGAAATGAGTAATTCAGATTTAGCCTTTTCCTTATCTCATAACATAAAATTCATGCATAATTAATTTATCAAAAATGACCCATGTTATTCATTAAACTTCTGTCTCCTTGGGCCACATCATCCTTCTGAGCTTCTTCCCGACTTCCTCCACCTGGTGTTGATCTAGCTGCTTCATATAACGCTCGAAAGCAGTTTTACCTTCTTTTTCATATATGCTTACCCATTCCTCCGCAAACGCCCCCGATTGTATCCCTGATAACATTTCCTTCATACGCTTCTTTACATTACTATCTATCACTATAGGACCTCGTGTTAGTCCTCCATACCTTGCCGTTTCGCTAACCCTGTTATACATACCTGTTATGCCGTAACGCTGTATCAGATCAACAATCAGTTTTAATTCATGCAGGCATTCGAAATATGCAACTTCTGGCTGGTATCCGCTCTCTACCAACGTTTCAAAAGCGTTCAATATCAACGCATGAGTACCGCCGCACAAATTAACCTGCTCACCAAACCAATCTGTCTCAACCTCCTCCCTGAAGTTTGTTTCAAGTACACCAGCTCGGGTACACCCAATGCCCTTTGCCCACGCTAAAACTCTATTCCATGCTCTTTTCGTGGCATCCTGATGTACTGCTACAAGAGCGGGTGTGCCAAAATTCTCCAAGTATAACTCTCTGACGCGCTGTCCTGGTGCCTTTGGAGCCACCATTATAACGTCAACGTCTTTAGGAGGATCTATCCATCTCCAGTGTACCGCAGCTCCATGTGAAAAGCCAAGCGCCTGGCCGTTCTTAAGATAAGGTGCAATCTCCTGTTTGTAAACTCTTGCCTGCTCCATATCGGGAATCAATATGTGTACCAAATCAGCATTCTTCGTTGCTTCGCCAACTTCTTGAACATTATGACCATCTCTCTTGGCCCGTTCCCAGCTCTTTCCCCCTTTACGCAAACCAACTATCACATTGATACCTGAATCCTTCAGATTGTTTGATTGTGCATATCCTTGAATTCCGTAACCTATAACAGCTATAGTTTCGTTCTTTATAGAATCGAGTGTTACCTGATCGTCCATCCACTGCTTTACCATGCAACCCTCTTACTCGATATGGTATTAAAACTATGCTGGATGGATGCAACAAGTTGCGTTGCTATAGGTAATTAAACAAACAGTATGTTCAATAATAAATAGAGGCTTCCCCCATTATTGTTTAGGTCGACCATTATTAATACAATTCATAAGAACCGTTAGCTAGCGTACTGATTACCCAACTTGATTTGGATGAAACTTATTCATGACATGAAAAAATGTGCTATCTTGTCATCGTATAGAAGCAAGATTTCCTTGGTAAATAAGTATACATGGTAACAACTCCTCGCGCTCTTCAGATCAAAGATTAGATTGTTAGACGCTTCGAGCATTTCTTGCACTGTACAACCACCTTCTCACCTTCATTAGTAATTATCTGGAATTTTTTGGAGCCACACTCAGGACACAGCGGACAGGCCCGTACTCTCCTCATTTCACCACTCCTGAGGTTTTGTTTCAGATTGTGAGATAACCTTCATCCTTGCTATTCCATTTACTTCCTTTATCACTTTTGCAACTGAATTTGGTACTAATGATTCCCACGTATTCCCCTTTAACATCAACTGACGTATTCTAGTGGCGTTGTACTTTTCTTTCTTGTAAAATTTTATTTTTATTACTTTGATTTTAGAATTTCGCATTAACATAGATACGTATGGATTTCCAGTATAAACAACATCAAACGGCGGCAGGAAGGATCTCAGATGTCCTATCCAACGTGCATTATTTTCATCATTAACCAAAGGAAGAATGTAACATTTCGCCAGATCGATGTTTCCCTCCTTCAATGCCTCATGTATCATAAGTGTCCTTTCGCCAGCAGTAAATGGATCCTTTTCAATGAAGTTGAACTGTGCGCTCGCTATGGCGATGAGGAGTTCGTTGCACTCTTTCAATATCTCCCGTGCCAATTGTAGGTGTCCTCTATGAAAAGGCTGGAACCTGCCGATTATTAGAGCGCGCACAAAAGAGTCATTACATTCTTTTAATTAAAACTATACTTGATTATCGTTCATTGGATTTCAATAAAGAAAGGGTCCCACATAACCTTGGTTACGAAGATCTACTTCTTAATTACTGCCTTCGCTTTGTCCGCCAGATCTGGTGGAATCTCGTCCATGTTATGAGCTAACTTTGCATGAATGGCCGCGATCTGCATAACCTCGT
>JAZFZF010000095.1:0-3926 GCA_036443875.1 Nitrososphaerales archaeon | reverse complement strand
ACATCGTTGAATCAAATCAGACTGGCAAACAATTTCAAGCAAATAAAAACTGTCAAATGATTTGGCAACAATAGCCATGATGATCTAATATAGCAATAATTATAGTTGGACCAAGGAACATGAAATTACTAAAGATGCTGCTAAAGATTAAATTAATATGTATACAGTAGGTTGAGGGATATCGTATGAAGAATGATGAAGATGTATCTGGAAAAGAACAAGTAAGTGATAAGGGTCCGACCAACTTTTCATGGGTTATAGAAGGATTGCTCGCAGGTAGCGGTATTCCTCAATCAGAAAAAGAGATGAAGTGGGTAAAAGAAAAAGGTGTGAAGGCTGTTATAACACTAATCGAAGAACCATTGTCACAATCTTTGATATCAGGCTTGGATTACAAACATGTCCCGATCATAGACAAAAGTGCGCCTGGCCTTTACGAAATAGATGAGGCCGTAGACTTTGTCGATATGTCTTTGAAAGAGGAAAGGCCGATTATGGTGCACTGTCGTGCTGGCAAAGGAAGAACTGGAACAATACTAATAGCCTATATGATCAAGATAAAAGGTCTAGATGCAGATAGTGCAATTCAGAAGATTCAAGAAATGAGACCAGGTTCTTTGGAGGATGTATCACAGGAGATGGCAGTTAGGCGTTACGAGAAATATGTAAGGGACAAACCTCGATAGTTTTTATTGTTATTGTTATCAAATTGAGTTTGGCTGTGTTCATTCTTGGACTCGAGCTTTCAGGAGATCTTGCTAGGAAGATTATTGAAACTGAATTGTAAGGATAATTGGTAAAACTTTATTCGTAACGATCATCATAATGTCAATTGTGAAATACCTGACATGGACTGTTTTTTCAAGTATGATATTAATAGGCTCATCGATGGTTATCTTAACAGTTGTAAATTTATACATAAAAAATCAAGACCTGCAGGAAGAGCAAGAGATCAATGGAAAAATCAAGTCTGCTGATGAGCATTTGTTACTGGCCGTAGGTCGCCTTAATGAAGCTAGGGAATATGTAGGAACCTCCCAACACTTGTTAAATAAAGCAAGCTATGATGAAGTCTTCAATACTTGCAAATTGGGAATCAGCAGTTACTCCGAGGCAAAGAAGCATTACCTTATCACTACAACAGAATACGAGTCTGCTTTACAAAAACTGCAAAACTTATCTGATAAAAAATTTGACATACTGCACAAAATTTTCCTTTCTAACTGGGGGTCAGAAGACCAAAGTGTAAGAAAGATACAAGAGCAGATAACGGAACTTGAATTCGAGATAAACATGGTAATTCCTAGAATAGAACAGCATATACAGATGGAGAACGGATGCAGTCATATTTTTCCTCCTAGACATGTTTGGAATGTTGTCTAAAGTCATAAGGATAAGGGGTTGACCTGAACTATTTATCAAAGTGGTTTCAAGGGCAAGTTAGGCTAGATCCACCAGAAATTTTTCAGAGCTGGAGTGTGCTCGAGAGAACAATAACTCAACTAGAAACTAGAAACAAGAAACTGGAAAAAAGAGATACGGCCGGAGGGGAAGAGTTTGGTGTGATCATTTATTATCTTCAATCTACTGAGATTAGGTGTGAAAGTGTTTACCAAGGATCAGATCAAGTTTGATGCAAAAGATCTTGCAGGGATAGCGATTGATCATCAAGTCCCAGTAACACTTCTAAGGAGCCTGTATGATATGGTCGAAACAAGAAATACGCCAGACATGGAGGTCTATATAAAATCCCAAACGGATAAAGCCCTTATCCCGAGGGAGTTTGGAGATAAGCTGTTGCAGATGATTGAGAAATATGCAACCAATAAGCAAGACATGACGAAATTTCTTCGTTGTATGGCTTTTGAACTTTACTATCTTTATTCAGAATTGGAACCGAGAAAATACTAGGGGTTCAATCCGAAATAAAAGAAACTATATCAGCAAATGATATCAGCAAATGGATCTAGCACTGCTCATCCTGAATAGTATCCCTTCATAATGCTTGGGTTGGATTCCATGCCTACAACTTCATCAATGAAATTGTAATATCAGATATACCATACCAAAGATAGTCATCTTCGCATCACTGTTGTTAACTTTATATGGTAATTTTTCTCTTCCAAAGCGTAGGTGACATCTTGGAGGAATTATATGTTGAGGTGGAGGGACACAAGGTTCACTACCTTTTCAATGGGGTCGCTAGTAGTATACCAATTGTACTTCTTCATGGAGCTAGGTATAATGTTGATACGTGGATTGGAACGAAGACGCTAGAAGTTCTCACACTTGAGGGTTACAGTGCCTATGCGATAGACCTGCCAGGGTTCGGCAAATCTGATCAGAACCAGGGCATCAACTCGACATTTGATTTTTCTGAATTTCTCTTCGCACTGTTGTCCGTTCTGGAATTAAGGAAGGTTGCTTTGGTGGGGCCTTCCTTAAGTGGGGTTATATCATTAATCTTTGCTACCAAGCATCCAGATCAAATTTCTGGCCTCGTCCTAATTGGAAGTGCTGGGCCGGAGGTAGAAGAGCTGAAGCCCCAGATAGAGTTACTAAATTTTCCTACCCTTCTTGTTTGGGGCGAAAAGGATGTTATGGCACCAATGGATATGGGCAGAGAGATACAGAGCTTAATAAAAGGATCCGAACTATTCGTGATAGAAGGTGGTAGTCACGCATGCTACCTAGACGATGCTAACTCTTTTAACAGGAAACTGATCGAATTTCTAGGCACATTTTTGAAGACCTAGTTTGATGGGCATGGAGTTGATTCATCCTAAGATACGTTAGTTAGATTGACAAATCAACGATGCTACTAACCGTGGGCATATTATGGGGTGCTTATGCTACTTGCTGATTTTCACAGTCAGCAAGATACGATAGTGTATGACAACAATTTTGGTGCAAGCGATGATGCTGACCCTGATACAGAAATTCAAGACGGTTCAATTGTTATCGATCAAGGGAAAGGGGTCACGTAGCGTCGCAACATCTCCTCTGGCAGGCCCTATCTAGACTCTCCCATAACTTCTTACCACATTTTCTGCGTGTAGTCATTATTTTAAATTCTCCCCGAGGATTCTCTGATCATTTGTCGTAGCTCATCAATCTTCAATTTCTATCTCCTCACCATCGATTATAACCTCATCAGTGTGTGAATTTCTTCTTTCCGAAGACAAAGATTTTAGAAGTCTGCCAAGCTCTTTTCCTTCTTATGTTCATTGTATGCGCTACTCTCTTTCTTCTTACCTTGCTCACGTAGTATCAAGTCTCTAACATACTGGACTTCATTGAAACTAATGAAGGAAATATTGATTGAAACTTATTGTTGTTAAACTACTGTTAAATGAACTGGGATAGCTTCTTAGAATTCATGTTGATTACAAGAACAAAAAGCATCAGTGGTCAACTATAATAGAGATGAAGAGAAGCGAACTTGATGTATATTGATGGTAGACTAGACCATGTTAATTATGATGAGCCTAAACCGAATATACCTGAAGGGAAGTGAAGAGATGTGTTATCCTTTACGTAGTTGCTTAGGAAACAATCTAGCGTTGGCTATGCCCGAAAGAACCAAGGTTAGATCAACCGTGGAAGTGAATGGGCTAATCTCCTATGCGGCTTCTCTAATTGTGCCTTGCGCACGTATAGCTGGTTGCTGCATGAAGGCCAGCAAGTCGAAAGGGGGTGATAAAAATAATGCAAACAGTTCAGATACTAGGTCTAGGAATAGACATAAGCAAGAAGAAAGCGGATGTATGTCTGAAGCATTCCAAGGTACTGGAGAGATTTGTTGTTAGTAATGATGAATATGATATAACCAAGCTATTTCAAAGACTCGAATCATACAAGAAATTCACCATAAAGGCTGCTATAGAATCAGCTGGTAACCTATGGTTGAAGATGTACGAAGCGTT
>JAZFZF010000094.1:0-3026 GCA_036443875.1 Nitrososphaerales archaeon | reverse complement strand
TTCCATTGGCATGATTCTTTACCCAGAACTCCTGTAGATGCATCTCTCCTTCGTCTGTAACTATTCTTGTTTCTACATGATTCTCTGTAGCTGGTATGATCTTTGCTTTAACCCCCAACCTGTTGCTTATCCACTGTGTTATTTCTAACAAGCTTCTACCATCTCTCAGCATCTTGGTTCTTACCAGATGCATCGCAAGGTCCTTGTCGCCTATGTTGAACCATGATTCTCCGCCCAGAGTTTCAAGCTGTCTGTTGAATTCAAACGTATCGTGTTTAACTCCCCAACCTCTATCTGAATCCAGAATATTTGCTAAAGTGTATACTACTGTATCTATGTCAGGACAGATGTAAAGACCGTGAATCCAAATGTTGTCACCCACATTACATATTACAGAAAAGTCTTCTGTCATGGTGCTCAAACCTCTAACGAGTTTTGCGGAACCAGTACCACCCGCAAGTATTGTTATCAATGCCAATTGTATCAAACTATGATTTATATCAATAAAGTTTTTCTCTCAATTATTGGATGTATGATACTTGAACTGTGAAAAGTCTCTAAAGATTTATAAAAAGGGAGCGAAGAATTTTGTTAATGAAGGTTAAAGCTGGATCATTATTGATCGTTGCTTTAGCTTTGATTCTTATAACCAGCGCTGTGCTGTCGGCATTTGCATCTCAATTGGATACACTACTCGTACCAAAGAGAGACAAGGCTGAGGCCCGATACAAGTCAATAGGTGTTATTTACATAGAATATCCCAATGGGGGAGAACTACAGTCAATGCTTCAGAACGCTGCTGGCATGATAGAATTTACAGCTGACAGAGATACACCAGGAGTTCAAGAATTGATAAACGAGATAAACAGTAATCTGCGCAGTGGAGAGAAGAAATCACCCGTAACCGTGGAGGATATTAAGGTTGATTACAAGAGTGCATTGAAGGCTGATGAGAGAAGAGCTGTGTTGGAGCAGAGCCTCAAGTTAGATATTCTTATAACAGGTTTTGTCCTTGATGTCGGATCTGCTTCTGAAGGCACCTTGATAGATCTTAACTGGAGAGGATTCCATGTTGATGAACCAATAGTGCTCAAGACAGAGGAGTATGGCGATGTTGAGATCAATCTACCATCTGGCTATTTATATGCTAAAAAACCAGAATTTATGCAAGCAATGGAAGGTACCGAGGGAATGAAGTTGCTTACCCGGCCTGCAATAGATTTCAGAGAGTTCACAGATCTTTCAATTGACCGTTGGCACTGGCTCTACGACCCAACAGGAAGCATCGAGGAATCAGAGCGGTTTGGATTCAAGGAGGTTGAGGGTGCAAACGTAGTTACCTTCTTTGCTTTTGGTGAAGGTAGTATACGCGAAGGAATACATAAACCGACGACAATGAAGGTCGATGTTGCGGTAGATGGTGTTCAATACGTTTTAAGAAGCACATCGCCTGCAAGTTCTGCAAGTATACAGATAACAGGCTATGCAACTGAAAGCATACAGGGTCTTGATGAAGGTGCCTTGGTCTTTGAATCTGTGCCAGAAGGTGCTGGCAAGTCATACACTGGTGGATTTCCAATTATGGTGCTGGTAGCCTTGGGTGGTATGATGGTTGTAATTTCAGGATTTGTGTTGTGGCGCGCCAACAAAAAGTAATTCGATTCTAAAATATTGGCTTCTAAAATCTTCGTACTTCTTTGGGTCTGGCGAGTTCTGGCTGGGCTTTCAGAGTTGATATCTTATCCAGAAGTTTCTGCTTCTCTTCGGGGAGTATGCCACCCAAGAGGTAGGCATTTGATGCGTGATTTGCTCTAAATACGATCGGACTTGGAGAATCTATTCCTTCTACCAGACGCTTTACCTCGTCCAACAATTCATCATCATTCAGAGGAATGAATGGTTCCTTGAACTTGGTGAGAAATTCCTCCCTCACGCCAGTCTCAAGGTAGAGTGATAATACACCTAGATAATCTGGTGATACGGCATTTACCACACGGGCACTTTCCCTAATATGTTCTTCAGTATAGGTTCGTCCGCCAAGACCAAGTATTATCATGCAAGATAATGTGAAATTATTCTTCTTTGCCTTAAGACAAGCATCGATTATGCCTTGAGCAGTCGCTCCCTTGGTCACCTTCTTCAAGATCGTGTTTGACCCTGATTCGATTCCCAGATAAAGCATCCCGAGTCCTGCCTTGCACAGGATCTGCAACTCCTCATCAGGTTTTTCCCATAGGTTCTTTGGCATGGCGTAGCATGAAACTCTTTCAAGCGAAGGAAATGATCTGTATAGATGGTCTAGGATTTGTGTCAGCATCGTAGTTGAAAGATTCAATGCGTCACCATCAGCAAGAAATACACGGCGTGTATCTGGTAGATGTGTTGCAGCGAGATCGATCTCTTCTTTGATATCCTCCCATCTTCGCTCGCTATACTCCTTATTTCTGTACATGTCACAGAAGGAACACTTGTTGAAGGAACAACCTATGGTAACTTGAAAGATCAACGAATTTGCTTCAGATGGGGGTCGGTATACGGGTTCAGCATAAGAAAACATAAAATAATTCCTCAAATCATACCTATAAAACTTACCAATATACTAATTTGAAATTATTGATTTCTGTTGTGACCTTGAAAGAATATAGAATAGTCTGTCAGCGTCAACAAGTTTCTATGTATGGTTATCTATTGATAGCAGAGCCACCATTTGGCGACTTGCCTGGTGCCATTTGGCACTAATTACATTAAGCACCGAAGGGGTAAATTTGTCCCGGCAGTAGACAGTTCAAAATTGATTCGATAGAAAGTCGAGTCAATCAACAGTTTCTTCTATTGAGAATGTGCGGTCACTGCACCCACTGATAATATCTTCCTGAGAAAGAAATCACCACTATTTTTCTGGTCCGCCTACCAAAGAACCTGATGAATCGAGGAGTAAAATGATTAAATATAGTCATACTGTTTTTGTGGCAATGAATAAACTAGTAATACCTTCTATTCTAGCGGCATTGTAGAAACCATAGATT
>JAZFZF010000093.1:0-2216 GCA_036443875.1 Nitrososphaerales archaeon | reverse complement strand
CCACATAGAACGCATTTGTTATGCTTCTTATCAGAAGATTCCTTGATCCTTTTTGCTATTTTTACGACGGTGTGGTAAGCATTGTATTTTATGCCTGCGTGATTATTTTCTAATCTGTTTAGAAACTCTCTGATATTTGTCCTGATTCCCTCATTCATGTGTGGGCATTCTTCAGATTGAAACGGTATTTCATTTACTAATGCATAGAAGGCAATTTCACGCTCATAAATTTCAGTAAGAGGTTTGATCTTTCGCAAATCGTTTGCATATGCAATTGGTTCTGGGTAAGTCCATCCTATCCTTTCAACATCACCTGTAAGTATGTTGATCATAAAAGTCTGCAGCGCATCGTCAAGGTTGTGTGCTGTTGCAACAACGTTTGCTTGAACACATTCTGCAGCAATATCAATAGCCCTCCTTCTGAAAGTACCACAAATGGAGCAGGAACTCATCTTTCTTCCCTTCCTTAATTTTAAACTCTCTTCAAGAGTTACATTGTACAGTTCCTTGTATGACAATACTTTGTACTCGACGTTCATTTTAGATGTAAATTTCTTCACGATATCGAGTGATTCGTCTCTATACCCCTCTATTCCTTCATCGATCGTTATTGCACAAATATTTGAACCGCGCTTCTTGTATATGAGATCCATCATATGCAGTAACGATAGACTGTCCTTCCCTCCAGAAATAGCCACAGCAACCTTATCTCCATATTTTAACATCGAGTATTTTGATATGGTCTTTGCTACCTTTTCTCGCAAAGACTTGGAAAAACATTTTTCACATAAGCTCTCCCCAGAATATTCCCTGTAATACTTACTTGTGCTACTGCAACGATCACATATATGCCTCATACTAAATCGTTATGAATCCCGATTTTATTACGGTTGCTGCTATATTGCCGCCTAGAAGTCCAAATGCAAGAACATTGATCCCTATCCGAGTTGCAAGTAGAGACCGTTTAGAAACCTTATTCTCTAGTGCTGAACTGACGTATTTTTCACCGTCAAGTGGGAACATTGGGAGCATGTTGAATATGCCTATGAAGAAAGAAAGCATCCATAACCACAACAAAAATGTGAAAATAGGTGCGGGCCACGGTATGTAGTAGGGTACTTTTGGAGGAAGATACGGATATGCACCTCTTATTATTCCAAGCAGTCCTCGATTTGGATCATCTGACGCACTACTTACAAGTACACTTAGGTTTATCGTCTGTCCATCCCTTATCACTGTAACGCTTGCATACTCTCCTGGTGTTAGATTGATATTCGCAAAGTCTGCTGCGGTTCGTATTGGCATCCCTTTGATGTTAGTAATTACGTCATTCACCTGCATGCCAGAAAGTTCTGCTCCCGTACCCTCCATTATCTGCAGTACTGGAACGCCTATAGGATCGTTGTAAAATACACCCCTAATCTCAGGGCTTACAAGGTCCAAGATATTGCCAAACATTGGGTTGAATATTAGTAGACCAGCAACTATAAACGAAAATAGCACATTTGACGTTGAACCCGCACCGATAAGCCGAACCTTTGATACCCTCTTTGCCTTCTCAAAGTCCTCTTCATCAGGTTCCACAAAACCAGCAATTATCGCTATTATTATGGCAAACCCCCCTGACTTTACTTTGATCTTCTCTAGCCTGGCAACGATGCCATGTGCTGCTTCATGTATAACAAGTACAATTGGAGCTGCAAGCAGGAAGTACATTAGGTTAGGAAAACTCCTCACCGTAACTCCAGGTATGAGCAAAGTTACTTCAGAGAATTCCTCAGAAGCTATGAAGAAGTTGCTTAAATTATTGATAAGGAAATACAACGCATAGACCATCATAATAGCACCAGCTACCACACTAACATCGGCAAATATTCTAACGGCTACTTTGTTGGACAGCATTCTGTCCAGTGTACCGGAAATATTATAATTCTTATACGTGAGCATGAAAGGCTTTATTTCGAATCCATGCCTTTCAAGCCTTAATAATTTGGCTCCAGCAAGTATCAATACCCATACCAACAGCAATATGAAGATGCTGATGTTTTGTTCGAAGAATTCAAATGCCATTTAGTTAAGCTTTTATCATTCTGGGGGAGATATATCGGTTACTATGCAGAAAGGTGTTATAGTCTTATCTACGTATCCTGACCAAGAGACAGCCATTATAATAGGTAAAAAGATCGTGGAGACTAAACTTGCCGCATGCGTTAATT
>JAZFZF010000092.1:0-4315 GCA_036443875.1 Nitrososphaerales archaeon | reverse complement strand
ATAACGTTTTTTATACCCTTGAAGGAGTGTTTTCTCAATGTCCGAAGAAGATATCATGAAGGTAAAGTGGGGTATTGCACACATATTCAGCAGTTACAACAATACCATAGTCCATATAACCGATCTTAGCGGTGCGGAGACTATCAGTATAAGTTCAGGTGGAAGACATGTTACTGCTGACAGGTATGAATCTTCTCCATACGCTGCAATGAAGTCTGCCGTTGCTGTAGCAGACACAGCTAAAAGTAAAGGAATAAGTGCTTTGCATATTAGAGTTAGAGCAGTTGGTGGTGTGGGGGTAAGAATTCCTGGGCCGGGAGCGCAGGCAGCGATCAGAGCTCTGGCAAGAGCTGGATTCAAAATAGGAAGAATTGATGATGTTACACCAGTTCCACATGATACAACCCGAAAGCCTGGTGGTAGAAGAGGTAGAAGAGTTTAAGCCTGTTCTTTGTTCTTCAGTTTATCCGCAAGTGATACTAATCGTCCATGTTCTTCTATACTAATTTTTGTATTCATTCTAACACGCAATCCTATTGATCTAAATAATGCAAGTAAAGAACCACCAGGAATTGTGTCTTGCAATTCCCCTTTTTTGATGAGTTCTACAAGTTTGGAAACAACTATCGCTGTTTCTTTTGGGTATTGCGACTCGGCTATAGTGAGAACTTCTATTCCCCTGTCCACTAGGCACTCTATAAGCAGATCCCTATCGCTCTTCACTTTTGGTTTTTCTGCTTTTTCTGGTTTTTCTGCTTTCCTTCTCAGATCTCGCAGTTTTCTAGCTTTGATTATCTCCAGATCAGGGTCGAAATCACTCATCCCTTTATCACTCCCAAAGGAACCAGTCTTACTACCTTTGTAGCAATACCAAGCTTGTGTGAAACTTCTACAACAGAATCAACGTTCTTGTACGCTTCGGGCGTCTCTTCCACTATACCTTGCCTAGTGAGTGCCTTGACGTATATTCCTCTCGATTGTAGTTTTTCTTGTACCCCCTGCGAAGTATAGCTTCTTCTCGCAGCTGTTCTAGACATCGTTCTTCCTGCTCCATGTGCAGTCGAACCAAACGTAAGATCCATGGATTTCTGACCTCCGCGTAGGATCCAACTTGCAGTGCCCATGGAACCGGGTATCAGAACAGGCTGTCCAAAATCCCTATATTTTGAGGGTATCTCCTTTCTACCCGCTGGAAACGCCCTGGTAGCACCCTTTCTATGCACGACAACATCTATGCTAGAACCATTCACTTTGTGATTTTCCACCTTAGCAATATTGTGCGCGACGTCATATACAAGACGCATGTCAATGTCACTCTCGCTCATGTTGAAAACTTTCTCAATAGTCTTCCTGGTCCAGTGTGTTATCATCTGCCTGTTGCTCCAAGCGTAGTTTAGTGTAGCATACATTGCCTTCCTGTATGACTCGCCCTCCTGGGAGTTATTTGGAACGCATGCAAGTTCCCTGTCCTGGAGTTGTATATTGTACTTTCGCAGGACACCTTCTGATACACGTAGATAATCTGTACAGACCTGGTGCCCGAAGCCCCTTGAGCCACAGTGGATCAGTATCGTAACTTGCCCTTCATGGTCTATACCATACTTCTTTGCAGCTTCCTGATCGAATATTTTATCGACCTTCTGGACTTCCAGAAAGTGATTGCCCGATCCTAAACTTCCAAGTTGTGGCGTTCCTCTTTTTCTGGCCATGGGAGAGATCTTGCTCGGATCTGCACCTTCCATACTTCCATTCTCCTCGCATGCATCAGCATCTTCCTCGAAACCATAACCGTTGTTTATAGCCCAGTTTACTCCTTCAGTCAAAACTTTATCAAGCTCTGAAGTACTTAATTTGAAGGCGCCCTCACTACCGACACCCGATGGTACAGCGCTAAATAATTCGTTTACCAACTCTCGTAGTTTCGGTTTTACATCATTTTCGTTCAGATTTGTTCTGATCAGCCTCACACCACAGTTTATGTCATAGCCGACTCCACCAGGACTTATCACCCCTTCGTTCATATCTGTAGCTGCAACACCACCAACAGGAAAACCATACCCTTCATGACCATCAGGAAGAACAACGACATGCTTCTGCACTCCTGGCAAGGTGGCAACGTTCGTTGCTTGATCAATAGTTCTATCAGTCACCATTTTGTTAAATAGAGAATCGTCAGCGTAAATAGTCACAGGCACGCGCATCTTCTTATTTGGAACTGATTCTATTCTATACTCAACGTCTCCAACTTTCTTGATCTGTTCCGCCGAGACCAAAAACTATCACCCAAGTGTATCTCATATTTGACCAATTTAAACTATTAAGACCTGAACAGAAAGATTAGATGATATTTTGCTGCCTGTAGGCCATTAAGCATAGGGTTAAGGTGTTCAGGTAAATCTGGTCCTCTCATATGTAATTTCGCAAGGTTATGCCTTTTTATGGACTTTTTGTGGTCGATGATATTACCAATAGTTCGTTCGATGTTTTAGCTGAAGGTTGTTTGAGGTTTCTCCTTCAAGAAAGTCATATTTCTTTCTAGCATCCTAATGCACAATCAATTTATCATTCATTCAATGCTCGGAAAAAATATTCTCTAACATTAGTAACAAAGGTTTATTTTCCTAGATTCATGCAATGGGTGCGTGCCTATCCTTCCTATTGACACTGGTAGATATGGCAGCGATGAGATCAAACGTGTCTTTGAAGAACAGAATCGTCTAGGTTATGAGCTAGAGTTTGAGGCCAGTGTCGCTGAAGTACAGGGAGAAATAGAGCTTATACCTCGCAGAGCCGCGACAGAGATTGCATCCAAAGCAAGGTCTGGCAAGATAACGATAAAAAGAGTGAAAGAACTTGAAGCTGTTAGCGAACACGACCTTGCCGCGGTAGTTGAATCAATAAGTGAGGTTTGTAGCAATGACGCAAAACGCTGGGTTCATTATGGTTTAACGAGCTATGATGTTGTTGATACTGTCATATCAATGCAGATACGTGATTCCTTACAGGTAATAAAACCAAAGATAATCAAACTGACTACGCTACTGGCAGAAAAGGCTGTAAAATACAAAAATTTTCCTGCGGTTGGTCGAACACATGGACAGCATGCAAGTATAATTGCATTTGGTCTGAAATTTGTAGTTTGGGCATTGGACATGCTCAATCATATTGATAGACTCAGAGAAATGGAGAACCGTGTGCTTGTATGCAAGACATTGGGCGTAGTTGGCACAGGTTCGTTAATGGACAAGAAGGCACTTGATGTGCAGAGACTAGTTGCTAAAAAGTTGAATCTCTATTCTATAGGTGCAGCAACACAAATTGTGTCTAGGGAACGGCATGCAGAGTTCATCTTCACGATTGCTCTCTTAGCATCAACACTAGACAAGATCGCTGTTGAAATACGCAATTTGCAGAGAACAGAAATTGGCGAAGTAGCAGAACCATTCAGGAAAGGACAGATGGGTAGCAGTGCAGTTCCAGTAAAAAAGAATCCTATAAAGAGTGAAAGAACCTCATCCCTTGCAAGATTAGTTAAAACAATGGTAAACGTATCGCTGGAGAATATAAGTTTGTGGCATGAAAGAGATCTTTCCAATTCAGCTAACGAACGTTTTACTATACCTATAGCCATAATATTGTTGGATGAAATGTTGAATGCCATGACGAAGGTTATTGCAGAATTGAAGGTAGATGAGAAGCGTATATCACAAAATCTAGAACTCACAAAGGGACAGATATACGCTGAATTTGTACTTGACGCGCTTGTGAAGAAGGGGATGCCTAGGTTCGATGCATATATGATAATCCAGAAAATAGCATTTGATGCTACTAAGAAAGGAACTCATTTTCTTGATGTGTTAAGCAAGGATAAGGAGATTTCTTCCAAGCTCAACAGTAATGAATTGAAGGCAATATTCAATCCCAAAAGTCATCTTGCTTCATCAGGCAAGATAATCGATGGTATAGCAAAAATAGTCAGGAAAACTTGCAAATAGCTACATATTGAATTCTATAAGATTGAAACTATTTCCATCTTGATCCTTGAAGACTGACATAATCCCGCCCCATTCTTGCTTCTCAGGTGGCGTAATATCCACACCTTTATTCTTCAATTGATCATATGTTGATTTTATGTCCATAGTATAGAACCATATACCAGTAGGCCTTCCGATCTCTTTCTTTGCCCTTTTGGACTCTTGCTTCGACATCACCTTTTGATCTGGTTCCATCAAGCTTATACTCGACTGGGAGTTTTTGGGAGCTACCTCGATCCAACGCATTTGACCCACCCGTGTATCCACCCTAAGATCAAAAC
>JAZFZF010000091.1:0-9881 GCA_036443875.1 Nitrososphaerales archaeon | reverse complement strand
TTAACACCAGTATTGTCTTGCGATATTGATGTGAGTGATTTTATGGAGAACGCTATTACCTTCACTGCGCTTAGTATCGTTGCAACTGCTTCCAAGCCCGTTGTTATAGCTGAAATATATGCAAATTTCGTATTCTTACACCTCCTAAGACTAGTGAGGCAATTTCATATTTACGGAGAAGGTTTACTGTGCAAGTTTGAGTAAACAGATCGGTTATGACTTACTTTTGTATTGAAAATCGTGTTATATTTACTATGTATGAATGCATTATGGAGTCAGAACCGCATTTACCTGATAGATTTCGTCGGTGATCACATTACCTCTGATCAGCTTCCTTCTCCTCTGTCCATGTTCTATGGTCTGCAAACCAACTCCCTTTGATAGCAATATATACTTTTTTACACCACCGTGAAGATCGTGTCGCATTGGTACACCTGATTTATCACTACCCCCCGTAATTCTGATCTTTCCTTTAACACCCAACACTGATGCCTCAAAAACTTCCCCAATTTTCAAACCAACCAGTGGATGTGCCTGCTGATCCTTCAGTTCATACACACTGGATTTACCATTCGAGTCTCCAACTGTTAACTTGAATGCTACCATTTCGTGTGATACTTTTGTAATGCTATTAATTAACGTTTGCAGAATTTCTTACGAAAAACTCACGTTCATTAATGTTTTATGGACCGAGATAAAAGTATGTTAACCGAGTAAAAAACCAATAGTAGACAAAGCACTTGTTCGTGAAGTTAGATGTTAACTGGTCTTTTCTTGATAGTCAGAAATTATGCTACCAACACGTTCCTTCATCTTCTTCATATATTCATCGAACGTATCCTCATAATCACAAAACTCGCATCTAATCTTCGACATTTCCTCATTTACTCCTGCTCTTCTCTCACATTTTGGGCATTTGGCAAACATACAAACACTTCTACCCGGAACTATATAACTTATGTTGCTAGAATGTAATCTTCCTGACTTGTTGTAATGTTCTCTTTCGTCTTTTTAAGCACTTTATCTATAATCTTGATAAACCAGTCAAGTCTGAAATCTAGTTTTGTTGGTATCGACAGTTCAACGTTCTTCACACCATCTGTGTTCTTTACAGCCTTGAACATCTCGTCCATAGAATGGACATTGTCGCTGTATAGAATTACAACAATCATACTTTTCTGATACAGTGGGGGCGGGGGAAGGAGGAAATGGTCTCCCAGTTGTCTGTATATTCTACTGACTACGTCCTTATACTTCTTTTCATCAATATCAAGCAGTAATGTAAATTGTATGAAACCGCGCATTGCTGCTGGATCATAAAGCATTGAAAAATGAATCAAATCCAACTTGGTAAGAAGGTCCAGTCTTCTCTTCACAGTTCGCGTAGATACCTTCACCGCCTTTGCTATGTCATGGGCAGATGCTCTAGGATATTTAATCAGGTGTCTCATAAGAATAAGATCAGTGCGCCTTAGTTTCCTCGGTAGTATACCTCTTATTGGAAATATGTTTATCACGATAGCAGGTTCCACGAGTGTTTTTACTAGTTCCATCTTTTGCTCCAACTCACCTCTTACCGCAATACCAAGAATAGTCAGGTCACCAACACAATTAATCACCATGAAGGTATCTCCTACCAACTTTACTCTATCCAAGATAGTCTGTTGCTGTTCGCTTCCATGACTGATAATAGCATAAATCAAGTCATAACCGCATTTTTCCAGCTTTATCTGCGCAATAAATCGACCTATTGCACCATCATCGATCATCTTCATTACGCGACTTTTTACTGCATTGCTACTCAAATCAAGCTCGTTGCCAATACTTTGATAAGACGCTCTACCACTTACAAGCAAGATTCGCATTATATTGAGATCAATTTTGTCCAATTATGACCGTTCTCTATCGTAATACTTCAATAAACTGACATATTATTAATTGTTTTGTCAGGAAAGCGCAATAGTGATTGCAGTAGGAATAAAAGATCATATAACTAAATAAGCGTAATGTCTCTTGTTGATTATACAGTACAGGATAAACCTATGGAAAATGTAGTACTACATACTGTAAACCTAACAAAGGTTTTCAATTCTAGCGTTGTGAAGGTGGTTGCCCTGAATCGTGTGAACATGTCAGTAAGAAAGGGAGAATTCATAGCAATAGTAGGTCCTTCTGGTAGCGGTAAATCTACACTCCTTAATTTGCTCGGTGCACTTGACAGACCAACGAGGGGGCAGGTGTTAATAGATGGTATAGACATATTTCCGTTGAATAATAGCGAAGTTGCAAGGCTCAGAAATAAGAAGATAGGTTTTATATTTCAATCATATAATTTGATCAACAGAACGACCGTATTAAGAAACATCGAGATACCTTCGATAATAGATGGAATGCCGAAAGAGAAGAGGATCAGCAGAGCATTCAAAATACTAAAGTTATTGGGCATAGAGGATAAGGCAGATTTTAAACCTGCTTCATTAAGCGGGGGAGAGCAGCAAAGAGTAGCAATAGCACGTTCCCTAATGAATAACCCTTCGATAATACTTGCCGATGAGCCCACTGGAAATCTTGATTCCAAAACAGGTCGAGAAGTTTTTGATCTCTTGAAGGATCTTTCGCACAAATACAACAGAACGATTGCTATGGTAACCCACAATCGAGAACTTGCTGATGCAACGGATAGATCAATCTACATAAGAGACGGCATGATCGAAAAGGAGGTAGTAAATCAATGAGAATTGCAACTACGATATTGGCTACAGTGTTATTGACATCTCTCATGATACCTGGCTCGGTTTTTGCTCATTTTCCACATACACAAACCGAATGTTCCACCACTGAAGAGTTAGGCAGCAGGGAAAAATGCCTCTTGGAACAGAGGGAGTCGGGCAAAGAAATGAAGTTTCTTGATATCTACTTCAGCGAGGGAGTGGATGTTGGAGGTAACAACGCTGATCCTAATGAAACACCTATCAAGATGGAAGTTGAACCAGGAGATGGCAACACCATACTTGTTGCAGTAATGGCCAATTCTGGTCCATTCGAATTGACAGGGATTAAGGGATGGCTATCCTTACCTCTAGGCTTCAACGCTGCAGCCAGACCACCTGGTGAGCCCGCCTTTGATACTTTCGATCTAGGCATACTTCCCGGCGCTGTGTTTGTGTTCGAATTTCCAGTAGTGGTAACGAAAGATACCCGTATTGGAATGTATAATGCTTTCTTGCACGTAGAATGGTTCAATGCCAGAAATATCGGTCTAAATTGGAGGGATTTTGATGTGGAGTTTCTATTACCGGGCAAGAGTGTACTCGATGCGGTTGCAGTCAGCTCAACTTTGCTACCCAGTACTAGAAACGAAGCCTTGATAGAAATAATTAATCATGGAAGTGCACCTGCATCAGGTGTAATAGTAAGTGTTAATCCGACAGAAACGGCAACAGCTATTGAAACAGAAGCACAAGGGGAACGAATCAATCAGATAATCAATTTGGGAAATAAGGTTTTCAATATTGGTGTAATAGAACCATATAGCAAAGCGGTAATCGATCCAATCCTATATGTTAACCCAGCGCTTGCAGACACAAGGCAGAACATGCAATTTTCAATTATATATTTTGATACTTACGGAGTGAAGAGAGGTGCTGAAACAGTGATAAACTTTCTAGTTGCGGGCGGTACAACTGAAACCATAGACTTTAAGGTAACTACAGACAAACAAATTATTCCTACCGTAACAAGAACTCCATTGACCGTTACACTGCAGAACATAGGAAATGAAACAGCCAAATCGATTGAGGTTACTATTAACACACCGTTGACGGCAACTGTAGCACTTAATCAGGAAGTGCCAGATGCTTCTCGTTCTCCTGTAAGCATCGTAGGAGGAGATGGCTACAATAGGATAAATGAGATCAAGCCTGGTGAGAGTGCCGATGTAGAAGTAATAATTTTCGCCTCGCAAGAAGCTGTTAATACAGCATTCCAGTTACCAGTTACAATGTTATATCTAGATGAATCAGGAGGTATGAAGCGCATCCAGAGAATGGTGAGCGTCTATGTGCAGGGAACGATCAGTCTGCGTATAATGGATCTTGGCATAACGTACATTGGAAAGGAACCAAACCTCTCCGGTTTCCTCCTTAACGAAGGAACCAACATGGCGTTGTTTACCACAGTAAAACTTGTAGAGAATGGTATGATCAAACAAACCGGTGCCCCTCAGTACCTTGGGGATCTGACTGCTAATTCCCCGCTCCCATTTAACATACCAGTGAAATTAGTTGAAGAAAAGAATGAAGGTACCTATCCTGTAGCGGTGAAGATAACATACAAGGATGATCTTAGAAATTCTTTTGAAGAGCAGATTGATGGTAAAGTATCTTACACGCAACCAGTTATAGAAAGAAGCAATCAAGATTCGCCCATCATAAATTCTGTTACGGGAGTATTGGCGGGAGTAGGAGTAGCTGGTGTTGTAGGATTTTATTTCGTACGCAAGAAGAGAAAGAACAATATTGCCAAGGGAAAGATGGGTGAACCCACTCTTGATGAGGAAGACGATATGGATTTCCTTGGTGGTACCAAACAGTAAGTGTTTATCATGGAAACTAGAGAGATAGCCGAACTTGCGTTCGGCGCTTTGAAGGAGCGGAAAGCAAGATCCGGATTGACCATATTGATGGTAGTTGTGGGTAGCAGCTTGATGGTATCGCTTAGCGGCTTGAGCGGTGGTTTCGCAGAGTTTACAGAAGAACGGTTCAGTGCTCTTGGTCCCAACGTCATGTTTGTTTCAAGCGCACCACGACTTGAGCATAGCAGTGGTGCCTTTGGTATGGGCGGCGGCGGTCCTCCCGTAGCACCGAAGGTGATACTAACCACAGTTATTGTCAATAACATCAAGAACTTGCCAAGTGTTGAAGAAGCGGTGCCAAATTATCAAGGGCAGATTACACTTGAATCAAAGGGCAAATCTACCACACTCAGAATCTTTTCAATGGATATGCAAAAAATTTTCACTATTGTACCAGTTGCAGAGTTTGACGAGGGTTCTGTATTATCAAGCAATGATCCTTCTGCGATATTGCTAGCTGAAAATGTTGCTAGACCTCCTTCCGAAGCATTCCCGTTTGCTGTTCTGGGTCAGGCGCTACAGGCAAAATATAGCTTTGTTGATGAAAGTGGCACACAGAAGGAAAATTCGAGGAGTTTTATTGTCCGAGCGGTGATGAAGGAGACAGGAAATCCTACTGTGGACTCGGCCGCCATATTACCACCTGCCGCCGCAAATTCCTTAATGAACAAAGGAAACAGGTATGATGGCATAGTTGTGACAGCAAAGAGCACAGAATTGGTAGAAGAAACAGAATCAGAGATAAGAAAGTTGTATGGTAACGATATAGGCATAACATCTGCTCAGGCCATACTGAAGACAGTTAGGGAATTTACAAGTGGGATAACATCATTTATGCTCAGCATCGCTGCAGTCGCTTTGCTTGTGGGTGCAGTCGGTATCATCACAACGCTCTACACATCAGTGATGGAAAGAACGAGGGAAATAGGCACAATGAAAGCGATAGGGGCGCAGAGTAAGGATATACTCTCGCTTTTCTTGAGCGAAGCAATAATGATAGGCATCATCGGAGCAGGTGTGGGTATCGCAGTTGGGATTGCAGGTGGTTTCGTCTTAACTACCGCAATGGCATCTGGTAATCAAGGCCCTGGTATCACTCCTGTATACTTCCCTGCTGATCTAGCCATGATATGGTTCCTCTCAGTCGGTCTCAGTGCCCTTGCGGGTTTCTATCCTGCTCTAAAGGCATCTAGGCTTCCTCCAATGGTAGCACTCAGGCGCGAGTAAAGAGATTTGTATAGGCCTCAGGAAAGAAAGTGACGATGCATCCAAAACATCTACTAGTTTTTGCAATAGCAGCTCTAATACTTTTCTCATCAAGCGTGCCAGTATATGCTTCACACGTAAAAAAGGCGGAACCTACTGCCGATGAAAAAAGGTTGTTTGAAAAGATCTTTGCAAGACTTGAAGCCCACAGAAGTAAGATGGAGGTACAGATAGAGGATGTAAAGAAAAGTTTTTCGGAACCTGCGAAGATATTCTTTTCCTGTAGGCCCTTTGAAGATAAAGCTGTCCAGTCAGTGTCTGTTAGTGTGAAAACACAATTTGCAAGCTTCGACCGCAGTATATCAGAGAAGCATAAAACGGGTATTTTGACAGGGATGTATGTATGGGACTGCACGGCTGTTAAGGATAGATATACAATAACTATTGAATGTGTTAATCAATTGATGCTGAACCCGACCTTCCTGATCAAGGAAGAGATCGAAACTGATGAGAATAGAAACATTGCTATGGTAGAAAATGAGATGGTTCTCTACCACGAATTTCTTCATGGTGAGCTCATGATAGATGCAATGAAAGACGTTAATGATAATGCAGGATGGCGGAAAGATGCCTGTAGTTTCTTTGCAGGTAATGACAATAAACTCCACTATGTGCCTTCTGACGCCGATCATAAAATGATATCTACCCTTGAACTTGATTACCTCGGCAAAATTGTCAAGGAGCACGGTGGTCTGTTGATAATTACAACGATTGACAGAAACAATGTAGGGAATAGCGAGTTCGAAAAGCTGGTTGCTACTTTTGATGAACTAGGTGTGCTTGCAAATGGAGGATTCTTTGTCTTCGCAAGGGCAATCAATGTGGAAGAGATTAGAATACTTGTGTCACCAGAGAAAGAAACCATAGAAGTCTCAGGTTCTTTGGAGGATGATAGCATTGATGGTTTCGCACGAATTTTCGTGATGCCCAAGAAAACTGTCTCGAGTGTTAAGCTTAGCCTTGACGTTGCTGATGCGTTAAAGAGCAACGGATCTGAATTTATATTTACTGTGACGGTGCAGAACCAGCAAGGCACGGATATATCAGGTACCATTAGATTGGGAATCGACGGAGAGGTGGTTGCTAGCCAAGATGTGGATGTACTAGATAGTAGAGAACAGGATGTTAACTTTATCTGGAAGAGCAGCGATCTACAAGCGTCAAAGCATACCGTCACGATCGATGGTTTCAACGCTGTAAGTAACGAAGTAATCGTGTTTACTTTTGATAAAAAGGAAAGTAGGACTGTAAAGGGCAGCGGTATAGTGATGGATCAGGTGATTGTGGATCCTTACACAAAAGAGATAATATCTGTAGCAAGACCGAATAGGATATCAGGTATGATAATAATAGATAATGATGATATCGAAGTCCAGCTCCTCGCACCGTATGGAACGACCGTTATAGGTAAGAACGCACTAGTTGATGATGTTGGAAGTAGGGTGCATATAGTGAAAGTCAATGATCAAACTTTAGCTGTAAAGTATATTGAATTGAACGAAAAACTTAGGTTCTTTGCTGTCAAGACGACGGTGAGAGATGTTCCTTTGCCATCTGGTGAGTGGAGCATAAAGACAATTGACTCTAATGGTAACAATGCTGATTCAAGAATCAAGTATTATGTCAATTATGTAGGATCATCTTGATGCTAGAGATACATTTTATGAACATAACACCACTTCCAGTCTCTGTTTGGAAGTGCGATCATCACTGGATGTCCAGTATCCAAAAAGTGTTTTGATGCATGCTTTCCTGCAGAGGATTCGCAGCACCCAACATTACCACATGTCAAACACAGACGCAAGGCAATCCAATCAACCCCCTCTTTTTCGCATTCTTTGCAGTCCATAGTTTTGGGTGAAACACTTTCAATATCGGCAAGATGATTGCAACTTTTTTCATCCAAATTCTGTTTCGAATTAATTATGACTATTGTGTTTTATATATCTTGACGCCAGTATCAACTTGAAGTGTTTTCGTTTTGTTGAACCTGATTCTACCCATTTTGAATAAAGTTGGCGTCGTATGATATATCTCCAGAGATTTACAACTGTATGATTCAAATTACAATTTTGTCTATTAGTAACGCAGATGACAATTTCAAACAATCTTAAAAAACGTCTGCAGGAACTTGATGGTTGGGAATTAAGAGACGGCAAGATTGTAAAGAATTTTAGTTTCACGTCGTTCATGAAGGGTATAGAATTTGTAAAGGAAGTAGCTGAAATTGCTGAAACACAAAATCACCATCCCATAATTACAGTAACGTGGAAGACAGTCAAAATATCATCCATTTCCTTTGATGTAGGACATTTAACGGACAGAGATTTTGAACTTGCGAAAGCGATTGATGAATTATATACGAAATTTGAGGAGAAGATTCCATTTGTGGAGAATACCCAGAAGGAGTATAAGTTACTTGCAGAAGAGGAAAAGAAGGAAAAGGCAAGGAAACGCACATGAGGACCATATAGAAAGTCTTCAAGACTGAGACTAGGGTAGTTCACTTTAGCAGCTTTCTTGAACTTGCTTCAGTTCAAGTTGGTAATCAAGTTGGAAGTTCAAAACAGAAATAACCAAATTTTTGGTCCTTCCTAGATGAGGATATACAACCATTTAATGAATGGCTGAATGATACCAAATTCGTTCAACCAAGGCCGTTACTACGTTGATCTACCACGAGCTTCACCACAGGTTTGATTGTGGGATTGTCTATCGTCGGGACAGGAATTGTCACACCTTTCTGACCAAACTGAAATTCCCATTCTTTGTTAACCATCAAAGCGAGTAGCAATATCTAGAAAGAGTACACAGATTTGAATTTTTCATAGGACCTGAGTCAATTGCAGTTATCATGATTGTTATGATGCAAGTACTTCTCAGGTATTAGCTTGCGTATTTTGTGAGCATATTTATTTGCTATTGTTCCAATTTTGATTCGGTATGGAATCGAAAATCAATGGGTTCAAGATGAAGAAATCGTACATACTTTACGGAACCATTGCTTCACTTCTCACCATGAGTTTGGTATTAACTCCGATGACTTTGCAGACAGTGAATTCCCAGGAATCTATGGATCTGATAACTGTGCTTGGGGGCGGTCGAACTATCATTGTAGGAGGCGATGGTGGAATGATACAAGGAGATCCCAGTTTGCCAACTCCTATCATGACAATACTTTCATTCCAAGCTACGAAAGATGACGACCAGGTCAAAGGATTCTTTGAATGTCTAGCACTTATGCCACGCAAGGCTGAGAGCTTTAAGCCCTTGAGCGGAACCTTCTCCATCAACGCTATGTACGTAACTGGTACGGTAACTGATCTGGAGATTGATGGCGATATGGCAACGATCAGCGGAAAAGCTACAATCACAGGTGTTGGAGCTGGAAGAGATCTAGACTTTACATTTGTGGTTCAAGAAGGTGGTCCAGGCTCCTTCATGCGTCTCACCACACAAAATCCAGAACATGGTAAGGAACCACTAGTCTTCAGAGAACTGCTTATTGAAGGAGAAGTAAAGTTCAAGGTCTAATCATAAGAAAGTACTTAGTGGTAATAAAGGAGGAGACGTTGTACTAATGCCTAAAGTAGTTAATGCTAAACTTAGGGATGATGATGTAATAACACTTGAACGCAAGTCACAAGAGCTAGGTTATGAAACTGTCGATGAGTTATTAAGAGATTTTGCTAGATCAAAGGTATACCTATCAGAAACAAAAGGTATACCTTTTGAGATAGACTACGAAAAGCTTGCCACTTTTATTGTGAATAAATCGATGACTAGTGAACGTCTAAATAGTAATTCACTAAACAATTCCCCTAGGCGGGATTGGTCTAGCGGTCAGGATATTGGCTTCCCAAGCCAATTGCGCGGGTTCGAATGCTCTGCACTTTTGAGTGTGGGTCGAAACTCCCGCATCCCGCATACAACTTACTTTATTGTTGACAAATTGTTGACGGGTAATAGTAACTTGACCCTT
>JAZFZF010000090.1:0-2680 GCA_036443875.1 Nitrososphaerales archaeon | reverse complement strand
AACGCATCATCCATGGGATCCATTATACTGCTAAGATCTTTGAATGTAGTATGGTTGAAGTATGTCATTTTAGCAAAATGTTCTTTAGCCTTCTCCATATCAGTGTCTATGCTCGGCATCTTCGTTGATATGAAAGTAGGAATATTCTTTTCATACCCCTTCTCCTCTATTTGCAGCATTGAATCACGAATGTTGCTCTGCGCTTGGTTGAGGAGATATAAGACCATACCACGATCCAGTGCATCATAGTTGAACTGCCCAAATTCGGTTATTACCATACCGCATCCCACGAACCCCAGCCCACATCCAAAGCTAGACGGTGAAGAATACGTCATTGGGGTATATGACCAATCAAAAAACCAGTTAAAAAATTCCCCCTGGGTAGGATTGGAACCATCATGGGGATGTCTTAATCCTAAGACATGGCCCATCTCATGGATCGTTACAAAGGATAATCCAGCACCTATATCAAATAACGAATGTTTATCTATAGCTACAACTGCGCAGCATGGTATTGTATTATCAGCAGGGTCTGGCACAGCAGTGCCGAGACTACCCTCTCTATCCACATATGCTGCCTTGTCAAAGACGAAGATAATAACAGGAATGAACATAGTTTCTTCAGCCTCTTCTTCCGCCATTGCAGCCTGTTCACTCGAAAGGTTGCTAGCAACCCATTTGTTAAGTTCTATGATAAGATCAGAGCTCCTTACTAGTATTATTCCATCAGTGCCTTCTATATCCTTGAACGTGAGTGATCGCAGTACTGTTCTCTGTAATTCCCTCGGCAGCGAATCAAAATTATGTTCCTGTATGTTGCTACTCCATTTGGCATATGGAATAAGTTTTGCAAGTGCACTTTCTATAGTGCTTTTGTTGATGTACTTGTCTGCAACGTCGTGGAATACACGACCAGACGCATAATCTATCAGGAATATGTCGATCTTGTGGTTTAACTTGTAAACTGGGGAATAGAGGTAACTCGGCGTAAATAGTAAGAGCAACGCATTATTGACGTAACCTGCTATAAGTTCATGATACTCATCTTCTGTTTCAATATCAAAGATGTTCTTGTGAAACTGTGGGTATGGATAAAGCCATGGCCCTGCGTTAAGATCTATGAAATAAAATCTGTATTTGCCTCCAAAACCCATCATTCCCTGCTGTATAAACTCTATTCCAGTATCGGGATCCGTATCAACAGTTCCATAGGTGTGGAAGTAATTTACTTTCGCTTCTGATGGTTCTTCAAGGAAGTAATTTACTTTCTCATTTACTGGTTTAAGGAAGTAAATAGTATAACCTTTATCTCGTTCCAGTTTAGCTAGCCACTCTTCTACTGCAAAAGCACTGATCATCTTGTATGTGTCATTTCTCAGGTTGACAAATGGTGGAATTTCTTCTCTCGATTCGGCAACGAAGGAGATCCACTCGGCTATGTAAGGCATCCAGTCAGCAGGGGGATCTTCCGCAATAGCATCTATGTATGTAACTAGTTCATCAGATTTCTCTGCAGTCATGTTTCTGAAACTGTAGTTATAAGTGTAGTTAACTCCTGCGGCTCTCTCTTCATAATATATGTTAGGCATATAAGACTTGAGGAGTTTATCCCCAATTGCTTTCTGTTCTTCCTGAGACCAAGTATCACCTATCATTACAAGGTTAATTTGCATCATAGCATCGACGATAATGTCATTATTTGGGGGTTTTTCTTCTTCGGTTTCTTGTGCAGAGATATTTGTTGTAAATGAAAATAACAATATGGCTGCTAGGAAAAAAGGTAGGATAATGCTCATGTAGCGTTGTTACCTTGTTATTTACGATATTAATACTATTCACTTCTTCAAAAGTTTTTCCATCTGCAATGTGGAATTTTGTTTACGTTATTTATTGGGAAATAAGTGTAATCTCTATCCCCTTGTTACATGTGTGCCTTCGTTAGTCATCGTGAAGCTGTATATGCTATCAACCTCAGCGTTCTCGAATATCTCAGAATCATGCGTAATTAGTATCATTTGTGATAGTGGTCCTAAACCTGATCTGAAGGCTTCAGTAATTATTCTTACAAGCGATCTCCTCCTCTCTTCGTCCAGGTGTGTAGTAGGTTCATCCAGGATCACAAAGTCCAACTTGCCAGAGCCCATAACGTAGGCTATTCCTAGTCTCAATGCCAAAGCTATAGCAATCTTTTCTCCACCGCTTAATGATTCCAAATCAATGGCACCACTTCTTCCATAGCATTCAATGGAAATGTCTCTGGTCTTTTCTGATAACTGTAGCCTTGATATGCTCATGTTAAACATGGCAGCATATTCTGATGCCTTTTGAGATATGGTTGTTAACGCCCATGTTCGCAAACTCATTCCGACTATTCCATCTCTATTATAAACAGAATTTCGTATTTTTTGAAAAATCTTTAGGTACTCATATGCCTTCTCTAGCTCCTTAATTGCAATTTCCAATCTTGAATGTTCATCTTCTGCCTGTTTGAGCTTGGTTTTGTATTCACCTATCCGCGCTTCCAGTTTTGGTAGATCTTTTGTTAGTAGTTCCCTCTCTTCATTTTTGATTTGTTGATATTTTGCGTGATCAAAACTTCTTGTTTCTTTTCTCAAGTTCAAAATTTGCAGAGATAGGTCTTTTGAATAATCATCAATAACAATTTTCTGAGGATCGTCTA
>JAZFZF010000089.1:0-3921 GCA_036443875.1 Nitrososphaerales archaeon | reverse complement strand
TATTCGTCGATATAGTAAAGAGATTCAGAAGAGAATTCAAAAATCTCACCATTGTTACTGATGTTATAATCGGTTATCCAGAAGAGAACAAGAATGATTTTCAACAAACGATCGATCTAATGAAGGAGGCAGAGCCTGATATCATAAACATATCAAAGTTTAGCGCTAGACCTGGTACTGATGCAAGTGAGATGAATAGAGTGAATGTACATACTGTGAAAGAGAGAACGAAAACACTTCATGAGCTTGCAAACGCGATAGGTTACAGAAGAAATCTTTTATGGGACGGGTGGGATGGCAAGGTCTTGATCGATGAACTGAAAGGTGATGGAGTAGTGGGAAGGAACTTCTCATACAAATCAGTCTTCTTGCATGAAAATGTAGCATTAGGCACAAGTGTTAATGTGAAAATAAATTCCGTTTTCAATCACTCATTGGTTGGAAAGCTTATTTGATCTGTGAGATCAACATTGTTAGATCCATAATGTGTAGTAAGTAAATCATTAATGTTTTTTAACTTATTTTTAGTAGGATAAGAGGGGATACTTTGGGCGTCGAGATAAAAAATCCTATAATTATTGTGGGTGTTGGCGGTGCAGGAACAAAACTTGCTGTGCAGGCACAAACAAAACTGAATACCAAATGTCTTCTCATAAGCAATGACAAAAAAGATTTGAATCACCCAGGTTGCGAACACGTGTTTATTAATGTTAAACATCTGTTAAATCCATCTCATAAAAGCATACGGGGGGCGGTTCTTGGGGAAAGTGATGAGATAAGAGGCAGACTTCACGACAGTTCTACAGTTATACTTATTGCAAATTTAGCGGGAAAGGGCGGTCCCGGTATAGCTCCCCAAGTGGCTAAAATGGCCATGCAGGCAGGCAAGAATGTTGTTTCATTCGTTGTAATGCCCTTCAAATTCGAGACCAACAAACTATTCAGCGCAGGCGTCTCGCTGCGAAGGATGAAGGAATCTTCGAACTGCCTTGTTATAGTAGATAACGATGCCTTGTTGTATAACAACCCTGATCTGACGATACAGGATTGCTACAGGATAACCAATAATGCACTACTTGAGGTGCTAAGTTCGCTCAAAGATGGTATCTCATTCGGCGAGATGAACGTCATAGCCACGGGCAAAGATTCTGTAGAGGACGCTGAATCTGCCCTCAAGGATTCAATCAAAATGCTCTATAGTGATGTTGACCCCGACAAAGTAAGGCGGGCTATGCTGTATGTTATTGGAGGCGATAGGGTCCCGATAGGAGTGCTTGACTCACTAGTTAACAGCGTTCAAAAGATTCTAGGAAAGAACGGTACCGAAGTCGGTTTATCGTTGTCTTCCTCGGCGTCAGAAGGTGTGAGGGTCCTGTTGGTGGCATCAGTTCTTGAACAGACTAGGTTCGATGATTACGATCCGTTGAATATTATTCCAAATAATTCTGTTATAGACTGGGACGAAATAGAGTGCGACCTAGAGATAGAAACAAGTTTGCCTCGAATGGACTAGCGCTCTTCTAAAAATCATCACGCTAGTCTTTGATCCTGTGATGCTATCAACATCATTCATATTTTTCTAAAATAGAATCTGTATAGGAACACAATCATATAGTCAGCAGTATCAAATAGTGTCATGGGATATATAACATATGAAGAATTTGCAAAGCTCGATCTTCGTGTAGGAAAGATTTTGAAAGTTGAAAGAATCAAGGGGTTGACGAAAGTGATGAAGGCAGTTGTAGATCTTGGTAGTGAAAAAAGAGAGCTAATAGTTGGAGGCGCAGAATATTACGAGCCTGAATACTTTACAGACAGAACCATTATAGTCGTAGCAAATCTTGTGCCAAAAAAAGTCGCAGGTATATTGTCAAATGGGATGCTACTTGCCGCAGATGTTGATGGTAAACCGATATGGTTAACAGTTGCAGACGATGCTCCACCAGGAAGCAAGATAGCATGATTGATCATATGATTGATCATGCAACACCAGGCGTAAAATCGGTATGCTCATTCTGTGTATCATCTGGAATAATATCTTGTTGAATCTCCAATTCTTTGGTGTTAATTTCTGTATTAATCATCCTGGCAATTACTTTTACTATACTCCTTGTAGCTTGATGTTGAGGAACATTGGGATTATCTATTTCGCCGAAAAGTCCCATACCTTCGATGTTTCGCTTGGCAGCTATTCCAAGTATAAGTCCATTGAACCATGTTATAGTATTAACTTCGTTACCTAATATTCCAATATTGTATCGGTTCATTTCTTTCAGTAAGTTCGTGTTGTTTGCAGTGCCACACACCTTCGGCTCTCCAAGAACTTCCTGTCGGAGATAACCACCAGCTGAGAAAAGACGTTTTATATTTCCATATTTCTGTACTGTATCAAGCAATAAATTGCATAATTCATATAGCTCACGCGTATCCTGCGGTTGCGTATCTCCGGTAAATATAATGATCGAATTCTCTTTATCTGCATAGATCTTGTACCTATCCACATGCAGGTTAACAATTCCATTTTCACAAGTAACCCATGGCTTTTCAACAGACTCGATTTCTGCAACGAGTTTTGCATTTAGCTCTTTTGCAAGAAAGCCTGACACCAATCCCCCGACCCTTCCCATGTCTGGTAGTGATGCTATGAGAGTTATATCGCTCATCTTCACGCTTTCTATATAATTCAGTTTCATCCTTTCTCTAACCCACTTGACTTCTCTATAAATGCAAGTATTCCAGTATAATCCAGTTCCGCAAAACCACTTTTGGTGGCATCCCTGTAAAGTTTGTTTGCAAGTGAAGCCATAGGCAATAATAGGTTGAACGCATTTGTAGCCTCATTTATTGTATCCAAGTCCTTCGTCATCATCTTGAGTGTAAAAGTTGGTTCAAAGTTGCCTTGTATCATTTTTGGACCCTTATTCTCGCTCATCCCGGTCTTGAAGTATGTAGAGTTGAGTATCTGCAGGAAGAGTTCTGGGTCAAGACCGGCACCTCTTGTAAGTGTCACTCCCTCAGACAATGCAAGCGCGATAATTGCTATCTGTAAATTTAACGCTAGTTTCATAGCGTGTGCTGCACCATTGTCACCCAAGTAGAATGTTTTACTTCCTATGACATCAAAGACATTCTTATATTTCTCATAAACCTCTTTACTCCCTCCTATCATCAATACCAATTCACCCTGTTCTGCAACTTTAGACCCCCCCATTACTGGTGTGTCAAGCATGGTTATTCCATATTTCATGAATCTTTTCGCTATTGATCTAGATGCTACAGGATTGATGGTACTCATGTCTGCCACTGTCAAGTTGTCGTGCTTTCCTTGTACTATCCCATTAATACCGAAAGCAACCTCATCAACAGCCAGAGCGTCTTTTACTACCGTTATCACCAAATCGGACGCTTCTGCAACAACTTTTGGAGTTTCTGCTATCGCAGCACCCTGGCTCATCAGCGATTCTGCTTTTCCTCGACTCCTGTTATAAACAGTTACCTTGTACCCTTTGTTTAGAAGTCTGGTCGCCACAGCTTTTCCCATAATACCTGTTCCAATAATTCCTACTCTTGTGCTCATGTTATTCACTGGTATTGATGATGATATGTATTTTTCCCAATACCATCTAGTGTCATACTGAAAGAATTGACAAGACCTTGTTCCTAATTACTTGGTGTAGGAGACATTTGTTTAGTAGCTCTTCGTCACTATCACTCGCATAGATATCAAATTTTAAATTAAGCATAAAATTCTAGTGTGTTAGCTACCCCATGCATCGATCAAAAAGCAAAATCGATGTAGTAGGTAGCAGTGGCCTCCGTAGTATAGCGGCAGTATAGGGGACTGTGGATCCCTTGGCCGGGGTTCGATTCCCCGCGGAGGCCTTATGGATTTTATTCGTGGGGATTATAACGTAGTTAGAT
>JAZFZF010000088.1:0-6618 GCA_036443875.1 Nitrososphaerales archaeon | reverse complement strand
ACTTTATTGGCAGCTGTTCTACATTAAATATTTCGTTCATATGCATAGCAGCTATTGCATGTTCAGACGTTCCGATCAAGTAAAGGTCGTCACCTTCAACTTTGTATATAACATCTTCAAAATCGCTTGCTATTACAGCACCTTCCATGGCCTTCTTATTGATCATATACGGAGTTAGAAGGGCTGTGTAACCTTTCTCACTTAAAAAATTCAATGCGAATTGTATGAGTGCATGGTTCATCTTTACGAGATCTCCTTTAAGAAAGTAAAACCTAGCACCGGATATCTTTGCAGCCCTGTCGAGGTCGATTAGATTTAATGACGTTGCTATGTCTATATGATCTTTCGTATGAAAACTAACCTTCTTGGGCTCCATCCATTTTCGGACTTCTACGTTATCATTTTCATCCTTTCCTACAGGAACTGATTCATGCACTAGATTAGGAAGGGATAACATCAGTTCTCGGTATCGCTGTTCAGCGTAATCAATTTCTGCATCCAAGTCGGTTATTCTATCTGACATCACCCTCATCTCTTTTATAACTTCAGATGTATCCTGGCCCTGATTCTTCGCTACAGCGATCTTCTCTGAGACTAGATTTCTCTTATGTTTCAATTCCTGCACTTCAGTTATCAATACTCGCCTTTTGTTGTCGAAATTAAGCAATTCATCCAATGGAAATTCGACATGTCTTTTCACAAGCATTACTCTGATTATCTCCGTTTGATCTCTGATTGTCTTGGCATCAAGCATCGGATCACGCCAGAACCTTGTTCATTACTGAGATATGCTCCAAAACTTCGTCAATCGTTGCAATTAGAGGATCGAACTTGCCAGAACTTTTGAACAACAGGACTAAAACGTTGTCTTCAGCACTCAAATACATGCTCTGACCTCTCGGGAAATTAATATTGTCCGGTATTAATGCTTTCAGAACGGACTCGACTTTTTTTGCATCTTTCAGATCGAGTCTTACGGTAATCTTATGCTGATGTGACATTTTCTTTTACACATGCAATGAATTCTTCTAGCTTATCGCTTGTAACTCTAGCACCCGCAGCTGCTTGATGTCCACCTCCACTACCATTAAATTGAGCAGAACAATCGCGCATAAGCAAACCTAGGTTTGCATTTGATTCACATCGTAAACACTTTCTAGATGAAAACTTGTACGAACCATTATTTGTTCGCGTTCTGATGAATAGCAACTTGCCGTAAAGCGATGGAGACCCGCTTAGCAAAGAAGAGACAGCCCCTAACATATCCTCAGCAATCAAACCTTCTCCATTGACGAGTACCATTTTCCCATCGTCAACAAGACGCCATCTTTCCCTGAAGATGGTGCTCAAGTATTTTTGTAAAGCGCTTCTATACTCCTGTACTATAGACTCGCCCTGCTTTAACATTGATACCCTGTCACCTATGCATATTGCCACACCTACTCCGGCTTTCCTAATTCGCCCACAGGCATTCAGCATCGTAGAAAACTCCCTCGCATCCCTAAGCATGCTTCTCTTATCTTCCCTAAGAAGTGTATAGATATATCCAACGAGATCGTCAATCACTTCACTAGATTTTGAACCGTAAGAAACAAACTTTGCTATAGCTTCAAGCAATTTGCACTTTTCATCCTCACCCAATTCAGCTAATACTCGCCATCTGCCATCGTCTTTCAACTTTATACCAGTCATATCCAATAATGATAGACATGAATCAGCATTCCATGTAAGACCATCTATGTACGGAAATGACGTATGTGCAAGTGATTCGTGTATGGGTCTAGTTTCCCTGCCCACAAACATAAGGTCTAGGTCGAGGCTTATCAGACCAAGTGACCTTGCAGTATCCGCTATTTCTGAATTCAAACCCACTAGTGACTTTTTCTCACCCTGATCCTGCCTGTCCGCAACAGCAGCTACTACTGCGAGGGATGAAAGATCCCTGTTTCTCTGGTCAAGAGTGCTGCCTACCATGTAGGCCATTCCACCACTACAAACTTCCTTTCCACCATCTATGCCATACTTCCAGGCATTGAGTACTCTATCGTTCCCCATCTCACTTTCAGGCAACTGATGATGGTCTATAACTAGATAGTTTTCGCCAAAGGCTTCTTCCATTTCAGATGCAAAACCAGCTCCAAGGTCGCATATGATATAGAATTCATGTCCTTCCTCCTTCAGTCTTGCTATAACATCAGGATTCATATCACTAACTGTTCTCAGAACGCACTTTACATTCTTTCTGATCAGCACTTTTGTAATTATGCTACCAGAAGTTATACCATCAGCATCTAAATGCGTTATCACTGCACACTCCTTGTCCGCAGAAACTACATCAGATATTTTGTCGCAGAACGAATGAAGTGCTTCATGAAGTCCCCTATTCGACATACGATCACTCGAGCTTGGCTATCACTGCAGAGTACTTCCAGTTTTGCGGTAACCTTCCTTTCCTCTTGTAGTACTTTTGCAGATGGTGTATCTTGGCCTCCATTAATTCAAGCGATCGTACATTGATCCTGTCACCAGGATGCTCCCTAAGATGTTTCTGCAGGGAAAGCGCTTTGTTTATAAACATACCGAGCTCTTCAGGCAGTTCCCCTGCTAAGTTATTCTCCTGTAAAACTCTCAATACTGATTTTCCGATAATTGGTTTAACTAAAGGAATACCATGCTCATCCCTCAGCCTCGTCCCTATTTCACTTGGACTCAGTTCATCCTTAGCCATCTTTACAATCAGTGACACAATTTCATCCTTGTCCTGAGAGACCCACGTTGCAGGGATCAGCGGTCTCGTAGAGTGCGATTTACCCCTTCTATGGGAATGCATTCTGGCCATGATAACCTTCTACTTTCGATATGGCTGATAAACGTTACTCAACACCTATAGTAACGCTAGCGATATCCGATGTGATGCGTTGGATGTTATCACTGAAGGATTATGTATAATAGAAATAGGAATTTCCATATTTGGAATTAGCTACCGGCTGAAGCCTTATATCATGGACTAATCAAAACCCAAGATATGCAATTTGAGTTCGAAGAATTTGAAACCGTTGAAGAGATTCTTTTTTACTTGGTAACTGTTGTACCCTTGATGAAACAAATTTTAACAGTGAACGTGTACAAAGGATACACATTCGCAATGATACCGATAGCTCCACTTTCTGGAGAACCTATTTTGATGATATACGTAAAAACAACCCTTGAACCAGGCGTGCTGGAGTTTGACCTTTCAACACAAAAATACAAAAAGGTAACTTCATTGGAAAGGGCAGATAGAAGTTACTTCCTTGTAACAAGGCCAAAACAAAGTACGTTGGCAGATAAGGCTATAGCACAGTTAGAAGGCACAAAGTAAATACCGACAGAATCATACATCAACAATTATCAACTATGTTGATTCCTCTCGTTCTATCTCCTCAGACCGTCTCAGATACCTTCCGCCCCTAACACTAAATAATACAACCACCAACATTGCAAAGACGCCAGCCATTGCATACATCGCTTCAATGAATCCTTCAGCCAAATTAGTTCATAATATCATTCTGTCTACTCCTATTTAATTTTTTTGTGATAATACCTATTTTGTTGAGAAATAACATTAATATTATTTTTACATTAATTATTCTACATATGATAAGACAATGATAGAATATTTTGAACACATATCACCAATTATCATCCTGGCTCGTTAATTGTTCACCTCGCCCGTCCCAATGAAGAGCAGTAAATTAGGGCTTGTTACTAATCACGAAAATGTAGGCTTGACTCTGAATCAAGGCACGTTGTATTAAACATAATAGAATGATACAGAAACTGAAAATGTTTACTGAAGATACAAGTCATGATTTTTTGTTACGCGATGAAAGTTCTACAGACATAATGTTAATTTGATCAGACATCAAAATAAAGCTGGAATTCGTGCGGGTGCGGCCTTATCAAAACTTCCATCTGTTCCTTATTTTCAATTTCAAGTAGAGCCTCTATAGTATCGTCAGTAAATAATGGCTTGAGGTAATCATGATCGCTCTTCATGTGTTCAATAGCTTCCTTCAAATTACCAGGCAGCTGCTTTATCCCCAACTGCCTTCTTTTATCAGGACTCATCTTGTAAATATCTTCATCAACAGGATCACCAATATCCCGCTTCTTTCTTATACCATCTAGACCTGCAGCAAGTACAGCGGCAAAGCACAGGTATGGATTGCATGATGGATCTGGGGCTCTGAATTCTATTCTTTTAGTTTTAGCAGCTTTATCGCCTTTGAAGTACATAGGTATCCTCAATATTGCGGACCTGTTTCTCGCACTCCATGCAACATAAACTGGTGCTTCATACCCTGGCACCAACCTTCTATACGAATTCGTAGTTGGAGCTACGATTGCGCACAGTGAATTTGCATGTTCCATTATTCCTCCACCAAAATATCTACCCAATTGGGTCAATTCGGCATACTTATCGTTTGGTTCGAAGAACTCGTTCTTGTCATTCCATAAACTTACATTGACATGCATGCCAGAACCATTGTCCATAGCAACTGGTTTGGGCATCATCGTTGCTACCATGCCATACTTCCTGGCAATGTTCTTGATAACATACTTGTAGGTCATAGTGGCGTCTCCCATATTTGTCAGGGTATCAAAGTAAATGTCTATCTCGCATTGACCACCAGTAGCTACTTCGTGATGGTGTGTGTCACATATAACACCAAAGTTGCGGTTCAGCAGATCAACACACTTATTCCTGTATTCCGTCAGTGTATCACCTGGTGCAGAAGGTAAGTATCCTTCTTTCAATCGTATGGGATGACCATAACCGTCTGCGCTCCAAGGCGCTTCCCTCGAATGAATAGAGTAGCTAGTACCCTTGCTAGGCACCATAGTATCCCATGAAACCCTGTCAAAAACGAAGAACTCCACTTCCGGTCCCCAGTACGCAGTGTTGAATCCTTCCTCCTGGAGCAACTTCTCAGCCTTCTGCGCTATGCCTCTAGGGTCCCTTGCCAGTCTACCTCTGCTTTCTCCCCAATAAACATCACATATCATGCGAGCAGTATTATTCTCCTCGATCCAAGGGATCATTGCGAAGGTGTTTGGATCTGGCTTGATAAGCATATCTGAATCATGAATATCAGTGAAACCACGTATAGATGATCCATCAAGTTTTGGCATACCATGCTCTATAGAACTTTCATCAATCATTGAAGCGTTAACAGTAGTATGGTGAAACCTGCCGAGTAACCCAGTAAACTGCAAGTCGAGGAACTTTATACCATCTTCCCTGATTGCTTTTAAAACATCGCCAGAACTGTACTTGATTTGCTTGGGTACACCGTCCACCAAGGTGTATGGCATATGACGTATGCGCAAATACTTGCTATTTAAATTATAGCGTGATTTCTTGAATGGATAAAAGAGACAGACTTTAAATAATACGTCAACCAAATTGCGCCGTGGCGGACAGGCTCGATCTGAAATTTTTGTATAATTTACTTTCTAGAGAGATAGAAAACGATTCATTACAATACATCCAGTCTACTACTTATAGAGATATAGCAGATATACTGGGCAACTTGAAGGGTCAAAGCTATGACGGTATAGAAGGCAAGGTGATGAATACCCTGATGCGGTTGGTTGAAGAGATCGCAAGGTTACTACTTTGTGTACGCCTTGAGAAAATCAGGAACTCAAAAATAGACTACTCTAATCTTACCGAAGAAGAGCAGTACGTTGCGGTATCTGAAAAGAAACTGCGTATCCATTTTGAGCAGGTGTTATCTGCAACTCTCGAGGGGAGGGTGAAAGCTCTTGAAGGCATAGCATTGAAATCAAAAATGATTCGAATTCTGCTTCGATTTATCAGCCCTACAGAGGTCATTTCAGGTAAGGATAACAGCAGGTATGGACCGTTTGAGGAAGAAGATATTGCTGTTCTACCCTTCGAAAATGCTAAGCAACTGATAGAGCAGGGTGTTGCAGTAGAACTGCCGTTATTAGACCAGTAACAAAAATAACCTTCCTTATTACACATGGTGTATGGCACACCTGCCCATAGATATAATGACACATATTTTACTAGCAATCTACCCTATGGCTGCGATATTTTTGATTGAGATAGTAGGTACTTACGCTAAGGTGTTGCGATACAAAAGATATATTCTGCAGGGGATAGCATCACTGGCATTTGTAGTGGCATATACTGTTGCCATTGAAGGAACCGGAATTGCGATAATACTCTTAATACTTGCACCAGTGCTTTTCATACATGCAAAACGTGTAAAAGAAAATCCAACTATACGCTAGTTACTTCCCTGTTTTCTATTTATCCTGTTGCTCACTTCTATCATGCTATCTATGCCAAAACCATCGACCTCCTCAAAATTCCTTCTCAGCATCTTCCGCAGTTTTATTGGGATTTGCTTTCAGATATTTCTGGGTATATTTGACCTTCATCCACATCTTACCCAGTTCGTCGTCATCTGTTGAAATATTATATATGCAGCCGAGCAAATATAAAGGATCAAACCATTGTTTTCAAATTATTATAATGAACAATTCAGAAACAATGCATAAGTAACATTTACTTCATCAACTTCATCAACTTCCTCTTGAGTT
>JAZFZF010000087.1:0-7565 GCA_036443875.1 Nitrososphaerales archaeon | reverse complement strand
GTGTCAGGCGTATTAGAGAAAAACGTAACATACGGAACAACGTTTGGATCCTTCCAGGTGTTTTCTTACAATGACCTTATAACGCGTACATATCCATTTGCATTCCATATAAAACAAAATAGATCCTACACTATAAACCATTTAAAATTATAAAAGAAGATTGCTAGGCAGCTTTAGGAAAATGTAGATGATTCATCAGATAAAGGCAATTCTTTTAATGAACTTAAATGCTTTCGTTAATTTTCTCTTCACCTATACTCTACATCTTCGGAGACGTTCTCCTGGCCCTCTATCATAATTAATGTTGTTTTGGAGTGAATGCTAGATGGCAGTCATACCTTGCTGATGGCATGTTTGAGTGTGTCCATCGAGTCTGAAACGACTTTGGCGATGATATCATAAACACCAAATGTGCCGTATACTTGTTTTACTTCTTCTACTTTTGAAAGTTGCTTAAATTATTTCCTTCTCAGGGCCGAGATCGCAGATTATTAGCATATAGGCAATTGGCATACCATCGAAGTTCATTACACAATATATAGAATATAATGGACTTTATTAGAGTTTGAAGGGAGAAATAATTCTACCATAATGTTTTAGTATTATACCCAGATTATCACTAGATCATGGACTATGATGGGTTTTGTAAGGAGATTTTGAGCTTGGACCCAAAGGTACGTTTTGCCGGTATATGTGATGAGAATGGAGATATCAAGCATGGTGGTCAGCGGGAAGGTGTAAAGAATCTCCTAAGTCGAGAAGAAAGCAAGAAATCACTTGCTCATGCGATGGCCAGATGGGGATTACGAAACGCTCTTGAGCCTAGGATTGGTAAAGGGAAGTATGCCATGGCAGAATATGAAAAGATGAAACGTATCACGATGCCGATAGATGAAACTCATTTACTTCTAGTAACTACCGAAGTAGATGCTGATCATATGAAGATAATTGACAATGTTCTTAAGTTAAGGAAAGGCTAAAAAGAAGTCATGAGAGGATAATTCTCCTCTCTCTTTTCTTTCATGTACAATGCAGGCAGCTAGCACATAGAGCGACTGAACGTATGGTGATTCGAACTTTGACAAAATTAGTTATTTCTCATTTATTGGGGCTATTACAAGCGTCTAGCTACTTTACTTCATGTGAGATGTTTGACTTTTGATCTTGAAATTTTAGGTTCAAATTTCTACAGCTTGCTTGTTGTAATACTTTACTAAGGACAAAAAGACATTTTCGAAGCCATTGATGAGTAACAGTGACTAGCAATATTCCTCTCAGGGGAGTCGGAAAGTTCATTTAACCCTGAATATGTGTTTGGTTTAGCACTATGTTTAGAAAAATGAGTGCAGTGATACTGTTGGTATCGAACATGAAACGATCAATAAACTTCTACGAAAATACTTTAGGTCTTGAACTAAAAATCAGGTCTAAGAGTTGGACTGAATTCATCAAGGATAATACAGTCTTAGCTTTACATTTGCCAAAGAAGAAATTGAAACCAAAAGGTAAGAAGCCTAATATTGGTATGCTTGTAGCGTTCAA
This sequence comes from Nitrososphaerales archaeon, assembly GCA_036443875.1. Classification (GTDB taxonomy): domain Archaea; phylum Thermoproteota; class Nitrososphaeria; order Nitrososphaerales; family UBA213; genus JAZFZF01. Next base: position 6,023 of record JAZFZF010000087.1, on the reverse strand, counting down.
GGTAAGTGATATGGACGAAACGTACAAGCTGCTCAAACGCAAACGTGTAAGATTCATGAAGAAACCAGTAGAAGAAAAATGGGGGAAACATGCAGTAATACTTGATCCTGACGGATATATGATATCTTTAGCAGAATTGAAACTCCATGAAGAGGAGTTAGAGCAAGCCTGGGGTTATCACGGTTTTACTCCTATTTGATAAACCGCCTATAAAAATATCCAGATGTGGAGCGATTGCATAGCTCTCTCCCAATTTTTCATGAACTGTTATGGAGCAAGACTAAAGCAGATAAAATTAGAAACCCACTTTTTAAATCATCTAAATAATTTATAACATGCAAGAAACAACGGTATAGGATATAAGAAAATTGAAACCCGTTATTCGAAAAGGTCGGGTATCTATTGATCTTTACTGTATTAGTTAGAGGGATATATTATCTAGTAATAAATTGCTATCATACGGTTTAACGCAATATATTTAAAATCGAGGCAACCACTGCAGATATGTAATGTCAGAAGATAAAAATATTCTTTACAAAATACGGTGGGAGATACTTGTTATGGCATTATCACTGGTGCTTTCCGCCGTTGTTGTTCTGGCTATTCCAAATGACTTTACAGATAAGATGCTAAAACAGCAAAAGGAGGAAAGCGAGGCAAAGAGTAACACCATTGAAATAGAAGAACAGCTTGGTTTTAATGAGAGCCGTAGCGTTGTTACTAAACCGTGATCAATTGACTCTTACCTTGAACGTATAGTTAACCTGGTCCAAATTCTGCCAATTTACTTGTACTTGTAAAATATACACGCCCTCCTGCAAATCAATCTTATACATTTCATTCTCTTCCTTCATGAGCTCTCCTATCTGCACAGGATTGTCAAAGGGATCGATCACGAATACCATTGTGTTAAGAGCTGTAGGTCTTAATCTACTGTTAAACAGGAACTCGACTGAGGAGCCTCGTATGGTATCAACAATCCCTATTGGTTCATGAAGTTCTGTGTCAACGCATTTATCTGCCCAACAGTAACTTCCCAGTATGCCAGAATAAAGTTCGCCTTCGTACACAAGCCAGACCGTTGGTGGTTCGGAGCTTTCTGGGAAAGGACTGGTAAAGTATCCATAACCCAAAATGAACCACAATACAATCACAATGCCAACTAGCACAGCCATTACTACCTTGGTATGAAATCCTTCCGTTCTGGCGTAAGCGTCTTCAGACACTTTAATTTATGAAAGCATACTCCCTAAAACCTTCTGTTGTGACTCCCGTGCCTATCTTTACCAATACAAACTCCTTCTTTGGTGACAGAAACGCGTCATCTAAAAGCCTCTGCCCCTCATGCAACTTTTCATATTCTTCTATTGAGATCTTCTTCCTCTCCCCTATCTCACCTTCAAGGTTCATTCGTTTTACAACTTCTTGGTATGTTGGCTGGATAACACCACTAAAAACCATTGCGCTGCTACCACTTCCATACGACGCAAAGCCTACTCTTTTTCCAGAAAGATCCTTACCCATCCTATGCTCAAACTCCAGCTCGCTCCTGAAGCCCATGTACAGTGAACCAGTGTAAAGATTTCCTACAATTTCTGAGGCCTTTAGGGAGCTGGCAAGTTTCGCAACGAAGAGATCCTTGTACTCTGGAGTTTCCATGAATTTCTTCCTGAACTGCTCATCCTTCTCCATGAACTCCCTGTCGGTAAGTACAGACTCAATCGTACCAGCATTATTTTTTGGTATCGGTTCTTCCATTCCAACCTCTTTGATTATCTGGGTCCACTTTGGAAGGTTTCGCCATTCATGGCGCAGCAAGAAAGCCAGAGCGTTCTTACCCATCTTAGCATATGGCAGGTGCAGAGCTACATAATCTATATGGTCGATGATCGATTCATTGGGTCCAAGTTTGAACAGACCTGCTTGCAGCGCTTTCTCCTTGTACTTTATCAGTGCCTTCTTCACCTGTATAAGGTAAGATAGATTCGAGTATGGACCATCAACCAGTGGGGTTTGACGCCCAAAAGGTCTGAAGAAATCATGCTCATTCTTTATCACAGTAGCAGTAACCTTCTGATCAAAGACTAGAATGCGAGGATTTTCTTTAACAAGCATGGCAACCGCGCCAGCTCCTTGCGTGTATTCACCTGTGGAACCAATGTCGTATTTTGCCACGTCACTAACAACAACTATAGCAGCCCTTCCATCATTCTCATCTGCTCGTATCCAGTTAGAATTATCGTAGAGCGCGTATGATCCGCTAACACATGCGAACTTGCACTCTATACCTCCACAGTGCTCAAAGTTACCGTCACCATAAATCTGTTCCAGCATGCCAACAACATAGGAGTTCATTGCCTTCGATTCGTCAAGACCTGATTCTGTTGCAATGTATAACCTGCCAATATCTTCGGGGCGCAGGTCGTTCCTCTCCATCAGTTTCAGGCATGCGTTTGAAGCCATCGTTGCAGGATCCTGATTTGTATCAACCATGGCCATCATCTTTACACCTATACCATACTCAAGCTTCGCTGGGTTGATGCCCCTTGCCTCGGCAAAGTCCTTAAAATGTATGTATAACTTGGGTATATGTATGGCTATATCATCTATGCCTACGAGCCTAGCCATTGGAAATCAGTCCTTTGGCTGTCTTATATATTTATTCGGACAAATTTTTTAGTTCTATAACAAAAATATAATCACTATTGATATTTCACATTTGTTTATGTTTAGACTCTCATCGTTGAAAAAATTATAGTGAAGCATGAGATAATATGGATTTGTGAGGGCTCTCAATCTCTAGCAATATCATTTAACGTTATGCCTATCCGGTGTCCTCATCGCAAATACACCACCTCGTATTCACATTTCTATCAATTGATCCTATACAGGCGGAAGTTGTTATGGGGGTGTTGTATTATGAGATGTTATCTGAGATAGATAATAACGGTCTTGCTGGAACAACTGATAGTGTGGTGAAATAGTTATCGGTTCATGCATCCTTGTAACTACAATAACAGACGTGAATGGCATCTTCAAAACCAAATAAACAGCTGATATGATCACTCGAGCAAGGGATCGGGCCATGTCTCTTTCTGCAACCTTATGGTGAAGGTCAGTCTGTGGCTTATCTGTTAGGATTGCGATAAAAGTAGCTATGCAAAGAATGAAAGTTTCAATTAATCCTGATAAAAGCTCTACTTCAACAGTGAGTGCTACTGGTACGATCAAGTTTGCAAGCTCAAGAGGTGAACCATCAGACCCTGAAAGTTTTAGATCGATATATGATGGTATCATTCCCTTACTAGAGAGAGGACCTTTGCAAATTCAAAACTCTACCATCTGCTCCGCCTAAGCATACAATGCAGCTAATACAGAGAATGTATAAGTTATATATTGATGCAATTACTTTTGGTATGTTTATACACCAAACCACTTTGAATAAATTAGATCTTGACTGGTGGTCTAAGCATTCGGTATTATTAGAGTGAAACTGCCAAGGTAATTGGTACAAATCTGGTAAAGCTTGTAGATTCAACTATCTTGAAAATTATCAAGGAACTGGATGCAGGGATAACTTTAGTTAAGGAAATTTTGCTATCTCATCTTCGTAAAATGTTAACAGTAATTTTTATATCCCCTTTAATACGTTGTTCTGTTATATTTGGTTCGAGTATTTATCAACGGTTTCGGCAACATTGGAAGAAGACTTGCAAGCGCATTGGCTGCAGATAAGGAATTTCAGTTCATAGGGATATCAAAGTACACTCCCGATGATAGGGTAAAGGAAGCGCTTGACCAGAACTTCCCCTTGTTCGTTCCGGATGATAATGTTGCTGCTTTCAAGGACTATAATCTTGCAGGAACTGTGAAGGAGGCTATAGAGGAGAGCGATATCATAGTGGATGCAGCAAAGGATGGTTTGGGATATGGCAATAAAGTGGTTTATTACATGCCGATGTCCAAGCCTGCAATATTTCAAGGTGGGGAGGAAAGGTATGGTGAAAGAAGCGTTGCAGATATGATACACAACTCCAGAGTGAATTATGAAAAAAGTTTCGATAAAAAGTATGTAATACAGGGCAGCTGCAATGTAACTGGTTTGGGAAGGATGATGCAGCCCTTGATAGAGAAGTATGGAGATGCTATAAAGAGGTTTGATGCCACACTTATTAGACGCTGGGCCGATCTAGAGGATAAAAAGGAAGTGAAGGACTCAATCGAGTGGAATAGTAACCCACATCACCAGGAAGATATAGCTGACTTTATCAAAAAGCCCCCATTGTATGTTGATGTTTATAAGGTGCCGTCAAGGATGATGCACGTTCACCAGCTCTATGTTAGATTCAATGACGGTTTTTCTCCAAGGAAGGATGAGGTAATGGATTTATTTGAAAAGGAGTTCGGTGTAGTCGTTTTGCACAGTGCAAAGGGAACTGCCAGTGTAAGAAAGAAAGCAACGGAACTTGGTTTTCCCCACAGTGATACGAGTGCTGTCCATATACATGCAGAGGTACTGAAGGTCCAAGATGATACACTGAAGATCGTCTATTCCGATGACCAGACCGGTATGGTGATACCCGAAAATCACATGCTTCTGCAGGCGATGGCATTCAAGCGTAACAAAAGGGAAGCAATGGAGAGAACGGATAGACTCTTTAACATGAGCAAGAAGAAGAAGATGCTTATGGAAGAATTTGGGTAATTGAGAATCGGGCGTCAGTGGTAGATGTGAATGAACGAGAACAGATGCCTGGTTGAAAATAGCTAAGATTTAATTATTATGAATGGGTAATAACCTCATCTAGAAAGATGGTTGACCTAACAATAATAGCCGCATTAACTGGGATAATAGCGGCTTCAGCATTCTTCAGCGGTCTTGAAGTAGCCTTCATTTCTATAAGCAAGGGACAACTGAAAAGCTTTCTGAATGATAAGAAGCGTGGAGCGAAATCACTTCAAAAATTAAAATCAAATCCTAACAGGATGTTGACAACATTGTTAATAGGTAATAATCTGGCAAATGTTGCAGCAGCTGCCATTGCGACCAATCTTGCAATAACCTTGTTTGGTGACGTAGGCGTTGGTATCGCAACTGGGATGATGACGTTCCTGTTACTCGTTTTTGGAGAGATAACTCCAAAAGCATACTGCAATGCACATGCTGAAACCATTGCACTGCGATTTGCAGGACCTCTCCTGATTCTTGAATACTCCATATACCCGATAGTAAGTTTGTTTGAGGGCATAACCAGAGGCCTCTTCAAGATTATGAGAACGCGTGAACGTCCTCCACCAATAAGTGAAGAGGAAGTAAAGGCAGTCTTGGATGTTGGTGTAGAGGAAAAAGTGTTACTGAAGGAAGAAAAGAAACTGATCGAAGAAGTTATGGAGTTTCACGATATAGCCGTTAGAGCCATCATGACTCCTAGAAAGAACATGCTTGTTCTTGACGCACGTACGTTGCTTTGGGGTGCCTTGCCCTTGATAAACAAGGCAGGATACTCCCGTATTCCAATAATGGATGGAACGAAGGACAATATCGTTGGCATAGTACATAACAGGGATCTGCTGCGAACGTTGGAGAATACAAATATGGATCTGATGCTGAAGGATGTAGCAAGAAAACCATTGTTTGTCTCGCAGGAAAAAATGATCAGCGAACTTCTCAAGGAATTTCAAGGCAGGCGTATTCACATGGCTATCGTTGTTGATGAGTTTGGAGGAACAGAAGGATTGGTTACTCTTGAAGATATCATAGAGGAACTTGTGGGAGAAATTGTTGACGAGACCGATATAGAAAGGCAATTGATTGCAACTGTAGACAAGAATACGATAACGGTGCACGGAGATGTTGAAATTGATGATGTGAACGAAGCACTTAAGGTCCATATACCCAAGGGCGAAGATTACTCCACGCTCAATGGCTTCCTGCATGAAAGGTTGCAAGATATTCCGAAGGAGGGAGACAAGATAAGCCTAGACAATGTAATTATAAGTGTAGAGGAAATGAAGCAGAACGC
>JAZFZF010000086.1:0-14740 GCA_036443875.1 Nitrososphaerales archaeon | reverse complement strand
AAACTCGCAGAGGATGTGGGCGCTGAAGCTGCTGAGAAGTTTATTGTCGCCTACAATAGCACTGCACCAGTAGATGAATACTTGGCCGATATGCTTGTACTTCCGCTATGCTTGGCAGATGGCAAGTCAACATTCATTGTAAACAAAACATCACAACATCTCAACACAAATCTTTATGTAACAAGTAAAATCGTTGGATGCAAGTATGAGATAAATAAAGCCGATGGCAATTACATGGTAAGAATTGACAGTAGGTATTAAATTAAATGCCTGCATGAAGCGTTGCCGCGAACAAAAGTATCGTTATTGATTAACCCGCAATTATCCTGCTACGCCATATTCTTGCATATAATTTTATATTTCCGGGATTTGGGTTAGCATTTCTAAGTAGTTGTTAGATTCTACCATCGGAATTTCTTACAAGGATGCTAAAAAGTATTGTCATTGATGATAAGCCAAATATCTTGAGCACAAGATGCCATACTTTGAATCTGGCAATGTGTTTTGAGATCAAAGAAAATACTGCCTCATAGATTCCTGTTGCAACAAGTACAATTAAAGCATGTAGTGCTATTTTTGCTTGAACATTCCACCGATTTTCATAAGCAATTTTTGTTTTCTGTGGCCACATTAGCCCTCCTCTTCAACATTGCCACAAGGACAGTCCGATGAATATCGAATCAATGACCAGTATGTTGGTAGAAAATAGATAGATGAGAAACCTACATTACACATTAAATCATTGCAGAACTCTAGTTATAGTTTGTAATCAGAAAACATAAATGCAAAACAGATCGCAGAGTACCATAATGAGGTTAACTCGAGGTAAGGTAATTATAATTGCCATTTTTGTTGGTATTGCTCTCACATTCGTAGGTCTTATCGCATTCGAGAGGTTGGAAGGTGAATATATCAGGCCTAACATCACCGTTACGATGGAAACTGTAAAGATGAAGGGAATTAACATTAACAATCCTGACCTTATGATTGTACTGGTTGAATTCGCAATATTAAATGAGACCGAGCAAACACTAGTAGTATCCAAGATAGACTATGATATGTACGCAAATGAGAGCCTAGTAGGTAGAGGCAATTTATCATTTTTGGATATTCCTCTTACAGGTAGAGCGCCCTTATTCCCTAATTCAAGCACAATATTACCCTCTGAAATGCAGCTCCGTAAATCCCCAGAAGTTATAGAAACATGGGAAAAGTTAGTCAATGATGATACTGAAGACATAACATGGCACACCAAAGGTGTGGCACAGATAGAATCCGCGTTCAGCATAATCGAGATTGATATCAACTCTACGCTCTAGTAACCATTCATCTGTCTTTCCCTGTTTATCAGGTTCTTCTTTTGGTATTCATCATGGATATCTTTAGGCTCCATTCCCAGTTCAATTGAAGCCTGCACCACAAAATGCCATATATCTATAAGTTCTTCCCTTGCCTTCCGATCATCAAACTTGACAGGTGTTTTCCACCACTTCCAGTTCGTTAATCTTTGCAATTCAACTGCTTCATGGATGATTGCCGTGCAGAGATTAGAAATTCTTTCTTCCTTTGTCGCAGGAAACCAGGTCTGATTGACCATTGAAACAAATTCCTTCTGCATCTCGAATATGGCAACGAGCTTGTCTTCCACAAAGAGCGTTATTGTTTAAGGTTATTAAGAATTTCTCGAACTGCACTAACAGGGGTCAAGGGAAGAAATGACTAATCTAAGTACATACACACAAACTGTGTCAAGCCAACTGTTATTTATATTCTCATTGCAGATTTTAGCAAAAGTCTACAGATTCTTCAGCTCTGTTTAACACTCCTCTTTCATCAATGACTGTTTTTATGACTTTACCAACCTAATCCGCCCATTGTATGAATCAATTTTAGCGACCAATAAATAATTAATTCAGTTAACATGTCCCTTGACTTGATTCATCAAAGACATATCATTTGGTTGCTAGTTTTAACCGCATGAGATGTTACTTGACCGGGGTTAACAAGATAACACTGTACCATTTCTTACTATCAGTCCAGGTCTTTACCACTTGAAAACTCTCTTCAATCATACTTTCAATTTGTTCGCATGTGAATTTATACGAACTTTCTGTATGGATACTTTCACCTTTTTTAAAGCCAATAGTCTCCCTTATACCTACAATATTTACTTCCTGTTCGACCTTCGACACCAGATGCATCTCAACTCTTTTCTTTGATTCATTATAGAACGCGGTATGTCCAAATTTGCGAGGGTTAAACTCACCTTTTAGTTCTCGGTTAATTCTTGTAAGGATGTTCAGATTAAACTGTGCTGTAACACCGCATGAATCATTGTATGCAGCATTCAAAACACTGTCGTCCTTATGCATATCAACTCCAATCAGAAACATATCTTGATCCTGAGTGCAATTTCTCATCATCTGTATAAACTTCTTAGCTTCCGCAGGGTCAAAATTTCCAAGGCTAGAACCCAGAAATATTACCACTTTTCTGGAATGAATATCTTTTTTGATAATGGTCATTCCTTTGTAGTACTCGGCGACTATGGCAGTAATAGAAAGATTTTGGTATTCGTCCAAGAGGGTTTCAGCACTTTCTTTCAGCATTTCATACGAAATATCTATAGGAAAGTACTGCAATGAAACCTGGTTTGAAAGGAATGCGTCCAATATAATTCTGGTTTTTCTTGAATTACCACTGCCAAGCTCAACAAGCAGTCCTCGATTGCACATATTGGTAATTTCGATCGAAGACGATTGAAGGATTGAAGCCTCGATCCTTGTTAGATAATATTCAGGCTGCTCAGATATTTGTTCAAATAATTTAGAGCCTTTTTCATCATAGAAATATCGTGGGAGTAGGAATTTGTGTCTGCTGGTAAGGCCATTTTTTACTATGCTAGCAAATGTATTGTGACTGTGATCGTAAGGTGTAAGATAAAACTTCAATTTATCATGGATAAGTTTTTTTCTGAAATTCCGACTTGACCCTATCTTTGTATTGGATATATCCACAAAGTTCCCGATCAGTTTACATAATCATCGTTTATATCAATTGTGCATTTTACATGTTTCTTATTCTTTGGAGATCAAATCTATGCCCTTACAGTTACACCGGTTGCTATGAGCAATTTACCAAGTGTCGTAAGCTTCACCGTTAGCTTTCCACGTTCAACCCTACTTACTTCTACTAATCCCAAATCAGCGAGTCCTTTTGATTCCCTAGCGCCCTGAATGTGGTAGTTGGGGAAAGGCTTGCCGTAGTCTGACACTTCACTCAATTTCTCCAAACTCTCCACCTCTCCTCCAGCTTTATCAATCGCACGTAGTATGTCAAGCTTTGTATCAGAGACGATCTCACTAGCTTAATTTCAGGACAGGTAGTAACATTAGGACATCCTTCCTGATCCATGCCGAATGTTTTAATTCCATTAACAAATGCGGTCGATAGCGCAGCACAACCTATCATCTTGTCCCCAGCACTCACATTCATCAGTATCTGATCGAAATCGTCCATTTCGTTCTTATTACTCCTGCAATCTTTTCCAGAACTTCACGAATAACATTCTGATCAGATACGACTAAGCAACTTACTGGTATACCAAGGAGTGCTTCTAATCCTCCTACTGAACTCTTCTGCTCTTAAGAAGAACAAGTTTGTGAACGGGGAAATTTCTTATTCCAGCAACTATACCGTCCTGACCCTCGCCAAATGTTGCTATATGTATTGTGCGCATAAAGCATCTTACCCACACTCATAATAATTATTTTACTTCAACAGTTAGAGTTTTACTTAAACAATTAATGACCACAAAAAAGGAGGAGTTGTTCGTTAGATTTCTATGAAAGGACAGTTTACTATATGCTTTCCATCCATTGCGGCTTCGACTGTTATCACATCCCTTACCTTGGTGATGTCATCCATCGTCTCAAGTATCCTTGCCTGCTCTGGGTAATTCCAGTTTATGAAGGAGATTCTCCACATGGGGCTGTAATTGGCATCACCTGGGTTTGCAGCTCCAATACCTGCCTGGAAGCCCATCGGTCCTGAACCCATTATTCCATTCTTGAACTGGAACAGATCTACTGCTACTGGTGTTAATGCAAGGTTTTCTGTCTTTGGCGCGTATACAACGCCCATCATCTTTGATGGCATTTCTGGAGTTGCATCCGTTACTATATAATATATCGTCTTTCCATCAGGTCCCCAGCCTCTATGTGCAATGAAAGTTACCTTCATGTTGTCTGTATCTATGTTGGTTACCTGTCCACCTCCCATGTACTCCATATCATCAGTTACTTCTCCTTCTCTGACAGCCATTTGACCACCAGTCCACTTTATCATAGGGTAGTTCATCACCGTGTCTGTCTTCTGAAGTGTCACATCGCCTGCAGTTTGTACTATCATTATTTCATCAACTGACTTTAGCTCTTTGGCAATACTTTCATCGATCCACGTCACGTGTATTATCTTTCTCAACGGACTGTAGTCGTTTGTCTGTGTAGGAGTGTTGTCAAATACATCTGGTTGCTGCCCCATTGTTCCAAGTCCTCCATCGCCATTCGTGAACATGTAAACATTCGATAGAGCTGACTTGGGTGACTTGGTCAATAAAGGTGCTTCAACGACCTTCCAGTCATCCTTTTGAGTTAACAGATCTGCATGTGCTTTATCTGACGATTCCGTCGCAATGAAGAATAACTCTTCCCCATTATGATAGCCTTTCATCAATGGAATATCTACTGGAACATTTGCAAAAGAGAGCTTGAACAAACTTCCTAGCCATTTGTCCCTAAAGTGGCTTCCCTCAACATTGATCAGGTTTGTCATAGGTGTAAGAACTAATCCTGCAACTAACGCTGCGAATGCTATCACTACTACTATCGGCCTATTCATCATACTCCTTTATGTAATGATTGATAAAAACTCAACCTGAAACGGTTCAAGATCAATTAGAACTAGTCTTTCTCTAAATATTACTTACATAGCATAGTTTAATTTAATGTTTAACCGTTTGACGTTGTGCTAAAATATAAAGCATGAACTTCATATTTATGGTAATGGTAATCAAGAGTTTGCAGTTGAACTACAACGTGAAAAGGTCACTTGTACGTGGGATTAGTGTAGGTATCGGGAGCATGTTAGCGTATTTACTTGTAGTAGTTATCACTACACCAGCTTTGCCTCCAGCTGCTGCAATGAGCGCCGCCTTTCAGATCAATTCATTCATTATTGCAGGAATGGGTTTTGGCGTTGGTCTGCAGATGTTTCTGTCAACGTACAGCAAGGGTCTGGGATGCAGGCTTGATGTAAAACGAAGAGTATCTGCAAGCAACAGCGGAAGCGCTGCAATGACTGGTTTCTTTTCATTCTTTTCACTTGTCCCATTGGGCTGCTGTGGCACATGGCTCTATATACTTTCATTATTGCCAAGCTTAGTTGGTACCAGCCTCTCTGCAGGTTTGATAGAATACAGTCAACCGCTGGCGTACCTGGGTATCGCTATCATCTTCGGATTCAACGGTATAACGATCTACAAGTTAAGAAAGGAAAGAGCACGAATTCATACCTCATAACAGATTTCACAATTCACACATTAGTTCCAATAATAATTGAATTTTTGTAAATTAGCTTGTCCTAGGCCTTTGACGTATCATAATTTTTTGCACACTATTCTGTTGGAAAGGCATAGCATAGTCATCGAGTTGTACGGCCTTTGCAACCTCATTAACTATAACGAACATTCGACCATCATACATACATTTTACAGTTGGAATTCGTTTCATTTTTAACAGTCCGTTCGCAACCTTATAGTACTCATGTATTTGTCTGTGCTGATAACCAGAATTATCCTTGCTTTTGAACCGCCTCTTGCTCATGAACTTGAACGCAAGTATAGCATACTTTTTTTCATAGACCCCAAAAACATCAAGGATCTCAGCACATCTTTCTATCTGCTCAGGAGGAACATATATACTATCAGACGTTGCTGTTTTTGCTTCTAAAGTTAACAATATTTTTTTGTTGTTATTTACTGCGACTACGTCTGGAAAACCGGCGCTGGAACCGCCAAATCGCCTTGCATCCCAATTATCTAGAGAATTCAAACGTTTCACTAGGGTATGTTCAAAATTGTATCCACGCCATCTACTTGTATTACCCATTATGGTCACCTGAGGAGTTCTGTGTATATAGACAAATATCAAAGTTAGCAGAGCCGCTCCGATTCATTTTACTACTTACGAGGCAGTAACTTGATCAAATACTTTTTGGTTTTGAAAGTATAATATAATGAATAAATTTCTCATCACATCAAATACTGAACATCAGCGAGCAATATTGTGATATCATCACTATTGCTCTTCAAAATACTTCTTCATTATCTGTTCCATGCGCATGAGTTTTATTTCATTATAAATACCATGTTTGTCCTTCAAATGTCTCAGTGCAAAACGCACCTCATCGCCGCACAATTTGCATTGGACCTTACCAAACATAGTTCGATAACATGTCTATTGTATTAAAATTAATGCTTCCGTTTCTTCTTTTGCACCATGATTATTGCGGCTGCTGCTACCCAGAGTGGAATTGCTATCAGGTAATTGCGGTTGAGTGCAAACCAGCCACCCGCTATCGCACATGCTATTCCTATTCCGCCAATAATCTGGATAGATCTCCTCTTCAACCATGTTTCTCCTACACAATGTCATTTTAGGCTTGCTAACTAACAATAATACTTGCCTTCATAACCTCTGATAATGGTACAGAATTTTCTATTGTATCCCATAGAAAGACTTCTACTGTATACTTACCCCTTGATTCTGGAATCCATGATTGTGATATCGGAAACGTTTCACCAACGGGTATCTTATCCTCTCTCCATGAGAGAAATTCTGTAAATCCGTTAGATTCCTTCACCAGCACGATGAATGTCGTAGCAATTTTGAAGGGTTGACTGTTTGTTACATCAGACTCAATTAACACACTTTGACCCACCTTTACCTCTGCCTCCTGCAACTGTCCGGGCATTACTGTCAACAGTACACTTCCGGCGTTATCGATAAAATATTTCTTGATAGAAGAAACCCTCGCTCCTCCAGAATCATAATAAGCAGTTACGTATATCCTGTACGGCCCATCTTCGTATCTAGTTGTGTCAAGCGTAAAATCGAACGGCGGTTGATTGTCTGTATCCACAAGTTCGTGCTGTAAATACAACTCGACCTTTTCCGGATCTTGTCCAAACGCTACCACTCTTATAATTGCATTACCACTCAATACTTCCTCCTCCTTAGGCGAAATTATTGCTACAACTATAGTAGATTCCTCGATAGCAACAAAATCCAATATTTGACAGTGGTGCCCGTCATCTCCAAGGGAATTCCTCTGCGGACATGCTTTCAGCTGATGTTCTCCAGGAGGCACTGGTATCACAGCTGAAAGGGATATCTTTACGCTCCTTCGCGCAGGTAGATCGACATGTACATCGTCAATTATCCATACTCCATCAAGATTAAATGAAAGTTGAACCTCGGATATGTCAACATTGCCTTTGTTCGTCAACACAGTTGTTAATATTACCTGCCCACCAGCAATTGGACTTTCTGGTTCCATTTGTAAAACTGGAATTAATATATCGGTATGCATTGCGTAAGCTTGCCCAAATGATGTATATAATGAGAGTAGAAGCGACAGTGCTGCAAAAAGGAGAAATACTTTATGCAATGTGTATTTGACGTTGGTGGATCGTTTATAATTTTATCTGAAATCACTATACTCGTAATGGAACGAATACCGTATCACTCACAATCTCTTTGTGCTCCTGTATAATCGCAGCCCGAAATCTAATTTTAGCTTCCTTCTGCGAGCTCTTTTCGACCCTTGCTGTAAACCTGAATGATCCTTTATCCCCTAGCGCATCTCTGCCCACGTATAGCCTTGTTAAGAGCGAGATCGTCTTACCATCGACGTTAGTAAAAACCAACTGTTCGTTTGCACCAGTGACATACGTGTTCACCTGTATGCCATCAAACCTTCCACCATAATTTATCGTCACGGTTCCTGTTATATCTGAACCTGCAACAGTACTATCTTGATCCATGATGATCTGAATTTCCTTCATACGACTTGTTAAACCTCCTTCCGTAAATTTGCTTTCATAGCTCGTTCATGATAAAATAGTTGTAACGCTTCTCCACTTCGTTGTTGTTTCCCTTGATGACCTCGTCGATCATCTTCTCCAGCATGTTGGTTACGAAACTTTTCAAAGCTTCATAATTGGGGGTGTCAGCAAGTACGTTTAGCGTATACTCATAATGCTTCATAAATTCAACTACCTTTTTTCTATATTCTTGCTGGTGGGGCTTCATTTTATTTACACGAAAGTAATAGTTTGCATTAGGAACACCATAATTTTTTGCAAGGTTCTCAAGGAAAATAGTAAGCTCGAAATGCAGGTCTGACACATAACTGCTCCAATTACAGCACTAAAATGTTTTCCTGCAATTACTTTTACAAACGAGTGATTGTATTTGACTTTGGTAACCATCCTGCCCTAAAGGTATTAATGACTTACAGTAGGAGGAGCGATGAAGCAAGCAAGATTGTTACTCTAAGAATTCAGAAAGATCTGGGTCAGTATATGGAGAGGGATCCCAATATGGAAGTTTTAGTTCTAGGTTTTGGTCGAGTCTAATTACTTTGATTGCACGTGTTGTTCGCTTTATGTTCATTGTAATGTTTGATGCAAAAGTCCTTGCCACAGTCATAGCAATGCCAGTTTGCAAGTGTCGAGCAGGTACTACATACAGCTACAGGGTTGTTAAAATCATAGTCATGTCTGGTTCTATTTGGCTTCATTGCTATACCTCATAGCATAGATCTATAATGCAAACACGCAGAGGATAATGACCCATCATACATAATGTACTAGACCTCAAAAAATCCTACAGACTCTGCATTTCGAGAATGCTTCTGACCTCACGTTATACTTCATGGATATTATCGCGTTATGTATATTTAAATATTGATCCTTAAAAAACTCAGTATGGCTAAGAACAGTAGGATCCTGGCAGAGATTACAGTTGTCGGAGCCGATAGAAAGGGCGTTGTTGCCAGTGTAACCAATTTCATTTTCGAGCACCAAGGAAATATAGAAAAGATAAGCCAGAACGTGATAAGGGGACTCTTCGGCATGCAGCTAGAGGCTTCTTTCAAGCGTGATCACTTGAACAAGGACGAATTTCACGAGGGCTTGCATAAACTCGGTAAAAAATTGGGTATGGAGGTCAAGGTTCATTTCGACGAACCCAATAGGCTGAAAAATATGGCTATCCTAGTCAGCAAGGAGCCACACTGCTTGGAGACCATACTAGAAGCACAAAGGGTAGAAAAAATCAAGGTAAACATTCCTTTGATAGTAGGGAGTGATAAAACAATGAAGCATATAGCATACAAATACAAAATTCCATTCTTCACAATATATCATGTGGATCAGGCTAAAGCTGAAGATCGTATACTTACGCTGCTCGAACGTTTTAACATTGACTTTGTAGCACTCGCAAGATATATGCGCATACTTTCACCAAAGTTTGTATGGCGGTATCCAAATAGAATAATCAACATACATCCCTCACTGCTGCCGGCCTTCCCAGGTGCATATGCATATGTACAGGCTTATGAAAGAGGCGCACAGGTAATAGGATGCACCGCGCACTTTGTTACGGAGAACCTGGATCAGGGACCTATAATATGGCAAGAGTCGTTCAAGGCGAAGCCCAACGAAGATCTTGATTACATAAAGAAGAGGGGAAGGCAGCAAGAGGCGCACACATTACTTTTTGCGATAAACCTCTACTTGGAGAACAAACTTGAGGTGTACTGGGGTAAAGTGCACTTTAAGAAGCTGCCGAAGGCAAAATTGAAGGCTAAAAATTGAATAATTCATAAGAACCATTGTTATGGCTAGCATATGACAAGTGTTTCAGAGGCCAGAGACCCTGCGATCAGAAAACAGATAGCCAGGGGTAGGAAACGCGTAATACTGCCAATCGGTTCTGTAGAACAGCATGGTGCGCACCTGCCGGTTGCCACAGATGTTATAATTGCTGAGGAGATTGCCAGAAGGGTCTCCAGGCTTGTTGACGCATTCGTTTTGCCACCTATTTTTTATAGCGCTTCGTACGAACACAAACCACTCTTCAATTTAAGCATAAGGAATGAAACACTTGGATCACTGATCGGTGACATATGTGTATCACTTGCAGAAAATGGGTTCAACAAAATAATTCTACTGAATACTCACTATGGAAACGAAGCAGTCCTTTCCTCCATTACTCAAGGAATTTATAATAATATCCCGAAAGGCACACTGATCTACAATTTATCATACTGGATGCTTCTAGATAACAAAATGGGTCATGCAGATGCAAATGAGACTTCGATTATGCTTGCCATACGACCAGAACTGGTTAGTATGAGAAGCGCGAAGACAGGAAAGATAAAAGTTGGCAAGATAAAGAGCAATGAAGACCTAGTTTTGTCTAAATTAACTGTCATACCATCGTCGTTTCCCAGATTTGCAAGTAGTGGGGTTTGGGGCGATCCTAGGAAGGCTAACAGTAGAAATGGTAGGATCATGCTGGACAAGGTAAGTAGAAAGCTGACAAGTACAATAAAAGATATTGAAAAAACGTATGGAACCATATTTAAGGGAAGAAAATGAGGTCAATCTTGCGTTGCCGCTTATGACAGAAAAATCGACTACGCTATTTTAATATAGTCCTCAACGGATGGGTAGTAGTGATATACAATTGTCCGTAGATATGGCCGTTAAGGTATTGGACGAGAGCCTCGGTAGAGTTGTGCTGATAAAGCTCAAAGGGGGCAAGATGATCCGTGGCAAATTGCTTGGCTTCGATCAGCATATGAATCTCCTTTTGGAAGAATCGCAGGAACTTCTAGAAGAGGATAAATCGAACGATCTCGGAACCATTGTAGTAAGGGGAGATAACGTAGTCATAATTTCACCACCACCTCCGAAGTGATAGTAGATGGTTAAAGGTACTACCTCGATGGGTGACTACACAAGAGGGAGGGTACATATAAAGTGTAGAAGATGCGGAAACAATTCATATCATTTGAGGAGGAAGCGATGCTCCAAATGTGGCTATCCTGATCCTCGGATTAGAAAGTATATGTTCATACGGAGCAAATGATGCATGGAACCAATAATTCTGGTAGCCGGTTCTGCCGTAGGAGCATTCACTGCTGTGGCCATAGAAAGGGTTTCCAAAGGTAATGCTAAACTGTTAACGAATAATCCAAATGAACATTCTATAGGGTTGGAGAAGAGAGTAGTTGCCAAGGCACTGAATAGGCTTTATGATTACGAGCAGAAGGGAAGGATAACGGGTAATGAAAGAGAGATGCTTATCTTCAAATACAAGCAGGAACTGAATGCCTTGGATAAAGGAAGGCATACTGTTACGCTTTACAATCCTCAAGAATTTAATGTCTTGAAGGAGGACCTTGTTGCAGTCGTAGATCAAAGGATGGAACAGATGAATTCTAAACTGGACGATCTTGCAAGCAAGATTAGTAAAACTATAGTTCAAAGTAAGCCTACTGCATCTGTGGAAAGGAAGGAGGAGAAACATGTTGAAGCTCCAAAGCCTGTAAGCCCCGTTGAAATTGCAGAAAGCCCTGAAGGTATTGAAAGTGACCACAGCATAGATGAGATAAGGAAGCAGATAGAGCAAACGTTGTATAAGCTGGAGCAAGCTGAGGTTGAATAATTGGGTTCTAGCGATGTTCTCCAAAGTATGGCATCAAGTGCCCTTGAAAACGTAAAAGAGACATCTATCATAGGTCTGGGTTCTGGACGTACGGTTGCAGTGTTTGTTAGAGCACTTGCCAAGCATCGTAGAGACAATAAATTGGATATTAAAG
Source organism: Nitrososphaerales archaeon (assembly GCA_036443875.1). Classification (GTDB taxonomy): domain Archaea; phylum Thermoproteota; class Nitrososphaeria; order Nitrososphaerales; family UBA213; genus JAZFZF01. Next base: position 2,788 of record JAZFZF010000086.1, on the reverse strand, counting down.
TTATACCCACATCATTACAGATCAAACTTGAAGCCGAAACCTTGGGTTTTACGATAATGGATGACACACTCATTCCGGCAACGGATATAGTGTTTGATGGGGCAGATCAAATCGATGCAAGATTTAACATGATCAAAGGTGGCGGGGGCGCATTGCTCAGGGAAAAAGTACTAATACATGCATCCAAACAAGTCGTAATTTTAGCAGATGAAAGCAAGTATGTAAATGTGTTGAACAGAGCAGTGCCAATAGAAGTTCATCCCTATGCTAGAACTTATGTATATGAAAGGTTGAAAAAATGGGGTGTAGCACTTAAGATAAGAAGCAATGATCAAGGCTACCCCTTTGTAACAGAAAACGGCAATCTTATACTTGACACTGATTTTGGCGAGATAAATGATGTAGTAAATATAGAACGAGAAGTGAAGAACATTGCAGGTGTTATGGAAGTAGGTCTCTTTACAAAGCACGCAACAAAGTATTACAAGGCCAAAAAGAGTGGAGGTGTAGAGGTTCTCACTCCGTATTATGGAAGTGAATAATTTATGGTAAGGAAAACTGTGAAGAAAAAGAAAAAGACCAAAACTAACACCAAGCTAGCAAAAAAAGAAAAAGAAATAGTTGTTGAGAAAGAGGTCAAGAAGATCGATATTAATACCGAGATGTACCGCGATCTCTTTAAATTTTTGGATGAAAAGGTCAGTGTTGAATGCTTTATTGATCTACATGGTCAGTGCTATGGCAAGATAGATTGTGAGTGTGAGTGTCATACCAAAAAATAATAAATTATGGTTACAATTCCCGCTAACAATGGAATAGCGAACCAAATCTTCAAAATGGTGCAACAAGATGGATTATTTCTCAACACGTAGAAACGGATAGAGTAAGGCGATGCTATGATTTTGATTCTATATTTCTGGTAACGAATTTTCCGTAACCAGGTTTACCTATGACCTCTCCGTCCTCCATTACTACCTCTCCTCTTACAATAGTAGTTACAGGCCATCCCTTGAGAGTCATTCCATCGTAGATCGAATAGTCCGAATATGATTGCAATAATTCCGGGGTTACCTTCTGTTCTTTCTCAAGATCTACTAATACAATATCGGCATCCGAGTCTATTGCTATAGTTCCCTTCCTTGGAAACACGCCAAATATTTCAGCTGTATTGAGACTTGTTAATGCTGCCACCTTTTCTATTCCTATTCTACGCTTGTTCACCCCTTCGCTCAAAAGCACAGGAAGCAATGTTGCTATACCTGGAAAACCAGCAAGTGCTGACCATAAATTACCATTACCACATTTCATGTCTAATCTGTTTGCGACATGATCAGTGCCTATACAGTTTACAGTTCCATCCCTTACAGCCTCCCATATTCTCTGCACATCTTTATTGCTTCTTATTGGCGGCACAACCTTTGCTGTAATATTTTGAAAATCTGTCGAATGTGTAAGATAATGCGGGCATGTTTCAACGAATATCTCTGTTCCATTCTTCCTTTCGTTTTGTATGGCATCTATTGCTGCAGCCGATCCTATATGTGGCAGATATAATTTGCACTTGTTGGCTCTTGCCCATGCGGAAACCTTGACTATTGCGTCATGTTCTGATTTATCTGGTCTGCATTCGGACCATGTTTTCAATCCACTCTTGCCTTCGTCCTTTGCTTTCTGGATTTCTGTATTGCAAATATCAGGATCCTCTGCATGAGCTAACATAAGTGCTTTATAAGATGAAGCAGTTTTGATCGCGGACTGCATTAATCCATCGTCAGTATTTACATTTCCAGAGACAAGTTTGTCGGTGTAAGGATCCATATCCATGTAAATTGTTCCAAGATTTCCCTTCAGGTTCATGTAGAGCTTGAATGATGTTATACCAGCATTGATGCAGTAGTCGATTTCGTTAATGTGTTCTGGCGTCAGGATAGATGCATGATATGCATAGTCAACAAGATGCGATCTTTCAGATGCATTCAAGTGTGCTTTGAGCTTTTCCTTGTACGAACCATGCAATCTGAACATCCGCATCATTGTCGTTACACCACCTATGGCCGCCGAACGGGATTCGGTTTCTGCAGCTTTATCGATAGATGTGTAAACGCCATAGTGCACGTGAGGATCTATTACACCAGGAAGTACATATAGGCCCTCAGCATCTATCATTTTGTCTGCCTGTATCACATCTGGTGTGAACTCCGCTATCTTCCCGTCTTTTATTACAATATTTGTATTGACTATCCCAACATTTGGTAATACAATACTGGCGTTCAGTATAGCAATATCAAAGGTCATTCAACATACCACAAAAACGACTTGATATAAAGTTAAGTATGGTACATCTTCGTAGCGATTGTGTTATCAAAATCTGCGACAACTAGAAATCATCAGCATTACTGACACATCAGCAGAGTCAAAATAACCTTTTCATCTTATTAATGAATAAAATAGAGATCAGCTATCGAAGCCAAAACGATATTATCTAGGACAGTGACCCTACTTTATTCTTCTCACTTTACAAACTTGAACTGATGAATTCTAGATACGAAAGTTATAAATGCGTAATTGATTAGGTGAGTTCACCCTGCCAAAAATGTTGGGGTCGTAATCATGGTGGTGGCTACAGATCTAAAACCGTCGTGAAGATAAGCCTAGCACGGAAGTCAACATTAGCAAATATTTCTACATCCTTTCTTCCCTTCATCTCTTCTCTGCTAACATCCTCAAGTTTTTCCGTGATATCATACCATGGAGAATTCAGTTTGGTAGCAAGGCGTTTAGACATTTC
>JAZFZF010000085.1:0-6346 GCA_036443875.1 Nitrososphaerales archaeon | reverse complement strand
TTCGTGGAAAGACACACATATGATACAGATTCTCTATTTGTCTCTCCGGAGCATGACTTTAAGGTAACATTGCTTTCAAACGATGATTATAGGATTAGAATTGGGCCTGTTGAAAGCATATCGTACCATACTCCACATGAAGTCAAGATAACGGTTAAAGACTTTCTTAATAGACCTCAAGATGGCATATCGATCGATATTTCAAAGGAAGATTATACGGTTATGCGATTGAGAACAGATAATGATGGAGTAGCAAGATTCAATGCTCTTCAACCAGGCTTGTATGGCATTACCCTGAATGACTGTTTCAGATGTATTGCTTCTGAACCAACTGCTCTGATCGATCCCAACAAGGATTCAGAGATTCAGCTTACGATAAATACTTTCATCTTTCAAGCAGCTATTATACTTGTAGCCATAATCATAGCAGGGAGCATAATAGCATTATTGCTCATGAGGAAGCACGAACACAACGCTAGATTGCAGATTGAAGGTGGGCTGGAACAGCCACAATAGAAACTCACTTCCCTCGATTACTGTGACAAATAACGTGCTATAGAAAATGGTACTTATGTTAGAATGATACATCTTTTTCTTCTGGTGTTTTCAGCTTTCTAAAATTAAGATAAAGAGCCAATCATAGGCGATCTTTGAACATTTCTGTTGGAACACTTGTTTTAGGAACGCCGAAAAGAATCATCTGTGTTTGCTACCCTTCTTAGACTAATCTTATGTTATGATGATCAACTAGGATATGCTATGATCTGATAACAGAGGGAATAGATGTCTGCAAGTTATCATGCGTCTAACTAGACAAAATTCGAAATTAAGGAGGTTTTAATAAATATATGATCTCATACGGACATGATATGAACGCATCTTATGCTTACTGGAAGCGGAAGTTAAACAAAAGAAACTATAAGATACAAAGATATGGGTGGACCATTACCGGCTGGATTTACGGAGGATAATTCCATGGTCTTAAAACTTCGCAATTACGTCAATCTACCTCCTCACTCATCGGGTGGTTTCGATCACGCCGATGTACACAACTCAAGCGGTCGAGTCTTCGTTGCTCATACCGCTACTGGAGGTGTAGACATTATTGGTGGTGAACCACTGATTCACCTAACAACCATTCCAGGCTGTCCCGAGGGAAGCGGTGTTCTTTGCGCTCAGGATGAAGGTCTTGTCTTCGCTGCAGCCCGAGGTGGAGGTAAGATTCTTGTAATAGAAGCTGTATCAATGACTCTTTTACATGATGTAGCTGCAGGTTCAAAGCCCAATGGACTCGCTTGGGATAGCCGTCGCAAACAACTTCTTGTAACAGACGTAAAAGACTTCCAAGGGAGGCTCCTTGACCCTTTCTCAAGGAATGTTCTAGCGAAGGTAACACTTCCTGGCAGACCGCGGTTGGTGTATATACGATCGTACGTTAGATAATTTCTTGGTAAACATTCGTGATCCAGCAAGCCTGGTTATACTTGCTCCAGAAACGTTAGCACAGAAGGCTTTCCTTCCTGTTTCTATCGCAGGACCACATGGTTTAGATCTTGTTCAAGGAACTAGTCACGCATTCATTGCTTGTGATGGACAAGCAGTAGTTGTACTGGACATTAAAACTGGTCGTGAGAAATCTGTTGTATGCATTGCAGGAGAACCTGACGTGATTTGGTACAATACGATTCGACAACGTCTTTACTGCGCTGTTGGCAAACCTGGTGTTATTGATGTAATTGATACTCAGAGCTTGGTTCTAGATGAGGAAATCAAGACAGAGGAAGGAGCACATACATTTGCCTTCGATAACATTAGACAACTACTATATGCGTTTCTTCCTCAAAGTTGTCGTGTAGCTATCTATGAGGAAATGTAAGTTATGTTGTTGTAGATAGTAATTCAGAATTCGTAGAAGTTGAACCTGGACCTGACATTTGGGGCCTTGAAGATGCAAGAACTGGAAATTTGTACAGATTGTATTACATGGTTTAAATAAATTAATAAGATAGAAAAGAAAGGCCTCAGATGGAGATCGATTCAAAAGAGATTCTATATTCTATATTAAGAGCGATGGATAAGGATAAGGTAGAATCGTCCATTGCTTCTAGCCCTTCAAAAATTCCCTCGATTATAGAGGAAATATTTGCGAGATCCACCAAGTTACTAAATACATACACAGATTATGATAAGGTCAAGATATACGGCAACCTTATTGAAGCATTGATGCATTATCTGCTTACTACAGTTATGATACCCAGTGAACGCAAGGTCAAACAAGACAGTATAGAAATTGATCTCGTTATACCTACACTTAAACAATTGCAGATTTATCCAGAGCGTACACTTGTACTATATTTCCCAAAAAGCCTTGACAGAAATGATATCAATACGCGTAAAGACAGACTGTTAAAAGTACAACCCAACCAAGACAACATATGGTTGGTTTTTAGCTATTATGATGGTACAATTGATTTATACAGAGAATTTACTATTTTTGTGCCAGATGATTTCGTGAGGGAACCATTCAAACCACTCTCCAGCATAATAGATGAAATAAACCTGTTTGTTGAGACAAACAAAATAAAGAGTTTTAGAATATTTCCAAGTTGAAAGTTAATTTATGATTTAATGCTATGCCCACTTGTTTAAAGCTACCATATGGACTCGTGTGAGTTACATTAGAAGAGTTGATAACCATGTTTCTACAATCGGTAGAAGGTTATTCTACTATTTTAGGTAAATTCTACGAGTTGATACCTACTTCATGTGAAAAATGATGCAAGTATTGTTACGGTTTCACGGACAAAAGGTATTATCACGTTCCAGGGTAAAGATGTCGAGAAATGATAGCATGGATCTTTGCTGTATTAGCTATCATATTCGTGTTTATAGGATATAATGCAATTGCTAATGGTTCACTTTCACTATTATCAAATGCTGAAACATCGAAAGTTTTAAAAACATCTAATAATGTAATTGAAGACATTTCTGCTAAAATGAAACAAGAAACCGATTTGATATTTAATAAAGTGATGCAAAAAACAAAATTGATATTTAATAAAGTGATACAAAAGATAGTTGATGATTTCATGGAATCCACACTGCCAGCAAATGGAAATAAGTATATCCAATTCTCAGACTTTTCTTCATAATTTCGAATGTCAACTCGTAGAATTTAGCAGTTGGATATGTCTCCTATCCATGTAGCGATTTTTTAGCTCTTTGTGATTCCACAGAACTTTGCACCATTGAAGAAGTTTCAACGCTTTATCTCTTATTATTACAACCACTGTTTCTGTTGAAGCAACATCTCTAGCATCAATGAAGACCTTCATCGCATTTTTCTTGCGTTTGACCTCACAGATCGAAACGGCGTTGTATCTTCCAAGGGTTCAATAGGCGACAATTATCTTAAGAAAAATGAATAGGACGTTAGTTGTACCCATTCTTCGTCTTGCTGTGAGTTTGCATAAATTGTGTATACGCCACTTTCATTAGCTTTGTAGAACTCATATAGATTGAATGCAATATCGAGGTGACCATCGTCTTCACTGTGCCACTCAGATGCTACTTGCAAAAGGTTCATAGAATTGTACTGATACCCGTCAGGAAGTGGAGGTAGTACAGCACCAAGAAATTCTCCTGCATCATAAGATCTTGGTGTATTTCTCAACTCTTCTGCGTCTAGTGCTCTTGGGGTTGAGTCATAATAGACTGCAATATTATTCACTTTACCAAATTCATTTATACCGTTTAGATTGACAAACCCATCTTGAATTGTAATTGGTTCTATCCAATTGATATAGAAATTTTGGAAGTCTTGCGCTAGTGCAAAGTATTTGTCATTATAGGCAATACCAATACTCACCTGGTTGTGCCATCTATCAAGAATAGTCTTCCTATGACCGTCATTGCAGCATTCAAGGTCGTCATACATCATAGTATAATGACTCTTTAAGATACTAATTATCGGGTTGAAATTACATCTTGGTGTACAGTACTGGTAGGATGTGTTTTGAGAAACAGCCCCTTCTCCTCCATATAATGTATAACCCATATATGGCTTCAGACCGTCTGATGTCCAGTGTCCAACGTATCCATGCCTAACCATATCTTCTGCATGAAATTGCGAATAGTCATTCTGATACAAAATTACGGAAGGTAGCTGATTCTCTCTCCTATCCTTATTTATCAATGTCAAAGCATAACTAACGAGTTCTTCATATGTGATTTCTTTCTTGTTTGCAAGTTCAATTGTTACTTGCAGAAGTTCTGTGCCAAGGTAATTCTTCAGCTCAGCAGACAAGGATTCTTCTGCTTTTGGAATAGTATCCTCCTCCGCTTGGCGACTTCGTTCTGTTGGGGATAGCAGGTAGTTACAAAATACCTTGCCATCTCGAGAATATATCACCTCAATACCTCCACTCGGACTACGCAGACAATCAGGTAACCTATCCATAGACTGTTGAGCTTGCTCGTCACTCGATTCGGTCATCTCATTAGGAAGTCTACATGACCAATTACCATCATTTGTATATAGTAACTGGATGCTTCCGTCAGGATTCATATTACAATCTGGTAAAGAAGTTTGTTTATGGATTTGATTATCCGGATTGGTACTTTCGCTTGTTCTAGTTAAAGGCAGATTTTGCTGTAACTGTGTCTTACTTTGAGATATTTCTCCACTATGACCAGGTACCATCCTTACAATAGGGTCAGGGTAGGAAACAAGCTTTTGAGATGGTAAGTATGGTATGAATCCCCAATGATCAAGTAATCCTACAATGATCAAACTACATAGTACGATTGCTACTGCCTCTCCTTTCCTTACCAATAAGGTCCAAAGAAACTTCGTTCATTAAGTCTTGGCTTTGTCTCAGCCATTACATACACAGGCCATTTTGGATAAAACACGAGTTTCTATCACACAGAATATTACTCCTCTCAGTCGACGCTTATTCCTCCTTTCGTTACAAACAAAACAAGAAGGAAGAGGACTGAATAATTTCACGAGACGGCTATATTGACCTATCTTCATCTGTAGTCAATGTTCTGGCAGTGGTATTAGGCCTAGCTGCTGCATGAGACCCAAATAGTCTACCTGAACCCATTCTTCCAATTTCCCTCCAACAATGCGGACTATTTTGATATGCTAGATTTCACTTGTTTATTCCCTGGAGAGTGCCCATAAACACTCCTTTGTGCAACCACTGAAGCCCCCGGCATGATGACCTTATCTCTCTCTGCTATTACATCTTAAAATTTAAAATCTCGTTCACTAGAGGTATTAAGGATCGTTGTTTGCTGTTGCTTAATGTCTCCACGTGTGAATAGGACTCCTGCAGGAGGGAGGTCTGTAAAATGAAGCCAGGGGAGATGATTTCATCCCGTACATCCGGGTTACCTTTATTACACGATTCTTCGAGGATATGAAGTACAAAGGATTTATTTTCTCAAGACGACACGTACAAACCACAAATTACATCTAATTTATTCACTATCTATTCTTCTCGTTTCTATTTATGCAGATCCAAGAACCTGCAGCTTTTGACCGTTGGAAGATCACTTGTCTAATAGCATCCTATTTAGCAAATACCACCTGCGAGGTCGGCTTTGATATGTACGTTCATCACCTCTTCATAAGGAGTGACCATGCCGCAATAGGGACATACCAACAAACCAGAGTCCTCCTTTTTAATAACAATCTTTCTTTCTGAAGTAGCTATTATCATGATCTTCTCTCCATGAACCTTGATGATAAAATCCCTAGACAATCCTCTTTCAACAAGGAAGTTCTCCACATGTAATCTAACATCCTGTACACTTGTACCGTTTCGTTCCAACAGATCTAAAACTATTCTTCCAGTCTTGATTACAGCCACTGCTGCGATGTTATCTGAAAGGTAAGCAGCCATTTCGACCAATAGATCTTCTATATCTTCACAGACTATGGTTATCATTCATTCACCAGCCTTTAGAAGCAATGAACCCAACATTATTAATTGATCCATATAGCGTAGTTATAAATAACTCAGATTTAAGTTCAGTTAAAACAAGAAACAACCTGCAAAACTACGTATACAGCTTCTTTTCAGGCTCAAGTTTCAGAATTCTGCTTACTGCATTAGCTACTATTAAACCGAGTACAACACCTGCAATGACATCCGTAGGGTAATGTGCACCTATGTAAACCCTGCTAAAGGCGACGGCAATTGGGAATATCCACATAAGCATGCCAGCCGGTATTCCTAGCACATTGCGATTTCTAATCATGAAACTTACTATCAACGCAAAAGCAGCGCTCCTACTTGCATGTCCTGAGGGAAAAGAACTTGCAAATCTAGAT
>JAZFZF010000084.1:0-6669 GCA_036443875.1 Nitrososphaerales archaeon | reverse complement strand
ATGTTTCACATATTGCAGAATATATGAATAATAACATAATAGAGCAGATAAAACAAAACTTTATGTTAAATACTATGTTATCAAGAGGTTGGAATTGCTGTTATTCTCTTGCAGTAACCTTAAACTCTAAATTTCTCTTGTATTGCCTCTTCGTGTAAAGTACTTCTATCTATATAATTGTCCTCAGGTTCTCTCTTTATTGCTAAAGTAACGGTCAAATCATCAGCATAACATACTCGTCGCATCAAATCCATCTATCATAGATTAGTAGAATTGAAAGTTTATCGCTAAGAAGATCAGTTCTGTTTGCTAGACAACCACGCCTATATCCTTCATGATATTGAATGCAATCTCATTAGCCTCGTGAATAATCAGGTCTCTGTAAGGTTAGATATCTTTAATTCTAATATTGTTGGCTATCGCTACTGCTTTATCCATTAAAGAGGAGAACATTGTTTTCGGTACTGGCATTATGCCTATCTTGTTCTAATACTTATCCCAATCTGAATATCGTTTTAGGACTTGGTTTACCAAAACATAAAGGGATACCTCTTTCGCATTCGCTTCATTTTATAGTTCATCAACAACTGTAGATTCTTCTAAAAGTAACACTACGTGTTTTCTTTGGTTATTGTTTTGAATTCTCTATGAAAACTCTTTGACTATAATCATCACTCATGATCGTTATAACTGGAAAATGGTGGTTTAACTAATAAGCATTTATAGCTGTTCTGGTTGTCAGATACAAAGTCAATTACGACAAATTCTATCACCTTTAGCCATATGATTTCTAATCAAGCTTTTATGACGAAAAGTGACGACACAATTACTTGTCACATTTATTGATAAAATATTAAATTCATTTCGTCGTTATTCCACCATCAACTACAAGAATTGTGCCAGTAACCCAGCTGGATGAATCTGCAGCAAGGTATAGTATAGCTTGCGCAACATCTTCTGGTTCTCCTATTCTTCCTAATGGTTGCATTGAATTCAAAACCTGTCTTGCTTTCTCATCTTCTAAATATGGCTGTAAGAAAGGACCCCTAACGGTACCGGGACAAACGCAATTCACCCTTACATTAAACTGTCCATATTCCAACGCGATACTTCGTGTGAACATTATAATTCCAGCTTTGGTCGAGTCATATACAGCCAAAGGAACTTTTTCTACAGCCTTCATACCTGCTACAGAAGCAACATTCACAATAACTCCACTCTTTTGTTCCATCATGGTTGGAAGCACTGCTCTCGTCATCCTGAATGTACCTATCATGTTGGTATCAACTAGTTCATGTATCATCTTGTCTGTCATAGTATGAAACGGTATTGGGTCGTTTATCACAGCTGCGTTATTTACTAGAATATCTATTTTGTCGAACTGGCGAAGTATTTGTTCAACCACATTCTGTACCTCATTATCATCCCTTATGTCGCCCTGTATAGCTACAGCATCCTTACCATCTTTTTTTAGTTCAGAAACTATTCTGTTTAAATTATTCTGATTTCTAGCTACAAGAGCAACATTTGCTCCTTGGTTGGCAAAAAGCTTAGCCGTAGCCTCGCCTATACCACCGCTTGCCCCTGTAACTATAGAAATCTTATTGGTTAACGACATGTAGAGATTTTCAAGTTCGTCTTAATAAAACATTTTCCTTCTTCCAGTAAATTTATTGTTTACATACTTTATATGTGAAAAATTGTTAAGAATTTTGGTTAACATGGATATACCAGCACCCAACCATAGCAAAAGGTATGATCCAAGGCTTCATGTCAAAGCCTTCCGTTGTACGAGTCATTTGATTTATACAAAAGTGAATCATGGCGGTGCAATGCTGGTACTAGGGACTAACTTCAGTGAGACATATTAATTGTCAAGTAGACCATAGTTTTTCAAAAAGGGTAGAATTTTATCTAAAATTATAGGTTCGTGATCTGTCTGTATGTCAAATGATAACATTAGAAGATAATCAGTCTTCAGAGGTACGGTTGCGCGCTTTATTCTTTCGTACAATGTAAGGGAATAAACTACTTTACCGAGTTTGTCTTCCATTGTTTTTGTAATGTCTGTTCTTATAGCTGTCTGTACATTGTATATTTCTGATTCTCGCTTCGATAAGAATGGTTCTAATCCTTCTCTGTATTCTGCCATTGTAATATTACCTAGCCTAGCAATACCGGCGAATCTAACACTTATATCCAGTTCAAGAATTTCCTTGCATAAATCCTTGGGTATTTGTAGCTTCTCCATGCTATTCAGAACGGCATATTCGTAGATAATGATTTCGATCAGTATACGTATAGAATTAAGATCATCAACAATAAGCAGTGTAACTACCTCTACCGCTAAGGCTAATACTGGAGTAAAGAAAGCTCAATGCAAAGTATGAGGCAGTAAGTACGAAATTGAACTCACTAATGCCCCAGTTGCTTCGCAATATTTGGATCATTCCTAGCAACCCTTCTGGCTACATCCTTTGTATTGGCTTCTACAACAATTGTATTTTTTTCATTACTCCCTTTCTTTACGTTAGTAAATGTATCAAATATCTTGACAAAATCAGATAAAAATTGTTGTAGCATTGAATGCCAAAGGCTATCCTATCCTCATCGTCACTTTTTCTCAATCTCTCTAGATAACGGGAATTGTAAGCACTTTTAGAATCTTCGTGAAGATATAAGTAAATTTCCAATATAACTACCTAGGAATGTACTTTCAGAGTTACAGGTTTACCTGCTGAGAAATGTTAAATAATTTCTAAAGTAATCTCTTACATTCTTTCAAGTGTTAACGGTATTTTCTTAACGAGCCAAGCTATGATATAACTAACAAGGTCCTTCAGGTCCATCATAATAAAACATTTCCACTGAATATTTGATAAGAATTTTATTTAACATAGGTTTAGCACTTCTATGGGCAGATTATTTGGAACAAACGGAATACGTGGAATATTTGGAAAGGATCTAACACTTGATCTCGCTCTAAAAGTTTCCTACGCACTTGCGACCTATTTTCACGATAAACCCATCCTGGTAGGTTGTGACGGCAGACACTCAAGTCCTATAATCTCCAAAGTTGTAAGAGCCGGTATGAATGCTTTAGGAGTGGATGTCTCAAACATTGGTCTTGTACCTACGCCGTGCTTACAGTTTTGTGTCAAAGCACTGGGCTATAAAGGCGGCGCAATGATCACAGCTTCCCACAATCCTCCAGAATACAATGGGATAAAGGCAATAGCACATGATGGTGTAGAATTGGCTAGGGAAGAAGAGCTTAAGGTAGAAGAGATCTATTTCAACAAAAATTTCCAACACTTGGATCACATTGGTAGTGACATTGATGAGCAAGGAAACATTGACTCTTACCTCACTGGTGTAAGGTCAATGGTAAATGTTGACCTAATAAGGTCAAGAAACCTTACGGTTGTTCTAGATCTTGGAAATGGTGCACAGGCGATAGCTGCCCCTAAACTCATGGAAGAGATGGGATGCAAGGTTATAACTATAAATTCAACAGTAGACGGTTCATTTCCAGCTAGGGGATCTGAGCCAACTCCAGATAACCTAGGTCTGCTTTCCGATACCATTAAACAAAATTCTGCTGACCTCGGTATTGCATATGATGGTGACGGCGATAGAAGTGTCTTCTGCGATGAAAAGGGTACTGTGTTTGGTGGTAACGAATCAGGGGCCATACTTACGGAACATCTCTTGGTCAAGAATAACAATGCAAAGGTTGTAACTCCAATAAATTCTTCAACACTAATAGATATCATCACGAGTAAGTACAATTCTTCGCTAACGAGAACGAAGGTCGGAAGCGTTGAAGTATCAAGGGAGATGTTAAAGAGTGATGCATTGATTGGATTTGAAGAGAATGGCGGCTTCATGTACGGCAAGCATATGGCTGTTAGAGATGGGGCAATGACAAGTGCATTAATGCTTGAATTAATTGCAAACCAGACGAAACGATTATCACAAATAATTGATGAATTGCCAAGATTCTATCAGTATAAAACAAAATTCAAGTGTGGTAAGGAGCAATCGAGTAAGGTTGTTGAAGAGTTGGTAACAAATACAAGAGGCAAAGTGGAAACTTTAGACGGCGTAAAGATATGGGTCGACGACTCTTCATGGGTGATGGTAAGGCAGAGTGGTACGGAGCCAGTAATGCGTTTGTATGCTGAATCCAGTGATCCCAAGTTACTAAGTGAAATTGTTGAAAACTACAAAAAGGAGATAAGAAAAGTAATAGATGTTTCCTGAAAAGTAGTTCACAAAGTAGGTTTTAACAACACTTTTAAAACACATGTTATGATGAGTGTATGCTATGAGAAATGATCCCACCTTTGCTATGGGTGAAAAAGAATGAGTAAGCCATACTACGTAAAGTTCGAGACCCCAAAGGATCTGGTAAATGCGATCTACGAGACTATAAGGGTAGCAAAGCAGAGTGGTAAGGTGAGGAAAGGTACGAACGAAGCTACAAAAGCAATAGAACGAGGCATAAACAAGCTTGTTGTTATCGCAGAGGATGTAGAGCCACCAGAGGTTGTAGCACATTTGCCGATATTGTGTGAAGAACGCAAAACCCCTTACGTGTTCGTTCCAAGCAAACAGCAGCTGGGACAGGCATTGGGCATAGATGTTCCTTCTGCTGCTGCCTCTATAATGGATGCCGGAGAGGCACAACACATTCTTGAACAGATCATAAATACAGTTGCAGGATTCAAGAAGGTCAAGGAGTAGTCTGCGATGAGCAAGACTGAAGAGAGGGTAACACCTGCCGAAGTTATCCAGATCGTTGGCAGAACTGGAATTGCTGGTGAAGTAATACAGGTTAGGGTGAAAGTATTGGAAGGTAAAGACAAGGGTAGGATTTTAACGCGTAATGTAAAGGGATCGGTTAGAATGGGTGATGTCCTGATGCTTAGAGAAACGGAAAGAGAAGCTAGGAAGATCAGATGATGATCAATGAGTGCAACAGGTAAAAACTGCAGTTTTTGTGACAGACAAGTAAAGTCGGGAACAGGAACTATGCTTGTGAGAAACGACGCAAGTATACTTTATTTCTGCTCCAATAAATGTAGAAAGAACATCTTGAAGCTTGGAAGGGATGCAAGGAAGTTCAAGTGGACCAGAAAATACGTAAAAGGCGGAATAAAGGCACAAAGGTAATGATGGAAATAGCACCGACTGTTTTGAAACTAGATTCCATACAAAGAAATTAAAAAATGCCGTGAAGATTCGAACCAAATATCTTTCATAAAAAGCCGAAGATACTAACCATGAGAGAGGAACAAGCTGAAACATTCCATTTGGTGCACAGAAGTGGTCAAACGAACCCGTTTCTCTCATTACATCAGGATCAATTGCTACTGTAAGAGGGTTCATAGAGGTAAAGAAAGTAAGAAGAATAATCGGTACTTCAGACCTAGACGCATCAGATCCTCATGAAAGCTTCATAAAAGAGTCGAAGTTCATAAGACTGAAGTGATTTTGGGTTGCAACTTAGGCAGCCTGTTGTTGCTGTTTTAGGTCACGTAGATTCCGGGAAGACTTCCCTACTTGACAAAATACGCGGTACTGCTGTTCAGACGAGAGAAGTCGGAGGTATCACCCAGCATATCGGCGCGAGTTTCTTTCCCATCGAAACTATAAAGCAGGTCTGTGGCGTTCTCTTCAACAAGTTAGACAGAGAGATCAAGATTCCTGGTTTGCTTGTCATAGATACACCAGGACATGAAGTCTTTGCAAACCTTCGAATGAGGGGAGGATCAGCTGCCGACATTGCTATTCTAGTAGTTGATGTTATGAAGGGCTTTGAAGCACAGACCCACGAGAGTCTCGAAATTCTGAAAAACAGGAAGGTACCATTCATAGTTGCTTTAAACAAATTAGACAGGATATATGGCTGGAGAAGGGGCGATACGATGTTTGTAACAGAGTCTGTTAAACAACAGCCAACACCTGTTGTAGATGATCTAGACCAACGATTATACAGTGTAGTCGGTACGCTATCAAGACTCGGTTTCAACTCCGAAGTATTTTACCGTGTTAAGGACTTTACAAAAGAGATTGTTATGGTACCAGTAAGTGCAAAGACTGGAGAAGGTATACCGGAGCTACTTGCAATGCTAGTAGGCCTTACACAGAGATTCATGCAGACCAAACTACAGGTACAGGAAAACTTTGCAAGGGCTATAGTGTTAGAAGTTAAAGAAGAGGTTGGTCTAGGACCAACAGCAAATCTCATACTATTGGATGGCCGGATAAAGCAGGGTAGCACAATAGTAGTAGCAAAGCGTGATGATATTATAGCAACAAAGGTAAAGGTGCTACTGCTTCCAAAACCTCTTGATGAGATGAGGGACCCACGAGACAAATTTGTGCAGGTAGAGGAGGTTCGTGCTGCAGCAGGTGTAAAGATAGCGTCTGGAGACTTGGACGGCGTGCTTGCAGGTAGTCCTGTATACGTTGCAAATAACGAAAGTGAGATTATAAATCTGAAGAAGATGATTGAGTCTGAGATCAAAAGCATAGTTATCAACACGGACAAAACTGGTGTTGTAGTAAAATGTGACACATTAGGTTCGCTTGAAGCAATAACGGAGATGTTAAAGAAGGAAGGTGTATCCATAAGAATAGCGGAAATAGGCCCAGTAACAA
>JAZFZF010000083.1:0-5875 GCA_036443875.1 Nitrososphaerales archaeon | reverse complement strand
TCTCACAATATCATTCTGTAACGCAAATATTCTTGCAGCAGCTGCTTCTGTTTTTCCGTAAAATACTACAGGATCCAAGGATACGTCCCGATAGGAGCCATCAAACTTGATATGACCAATCCTCTTTGATACCAGTTTTGAATTCGAAGCGTCTACAAGTCGGAAATACTTACCATCGAGCGTAACTGTAAGTGAATAGGACTTGCCAACATTTTCAATTATTGAATGGAGATTCTCAAATGCATAATGCCCAAAGCGATCAGTGTAGGACTCCATCTCTGCATAGGGACTCGATATAGTTACCTTTGCTCCCTCAATAGCATGCCTGCTGCCATGTGAATCTTTATACCAAACACTACCTGTCATCTTGTATCTAGATAATGGTTTTGGTTCCTCAAAATAAAGGGTCTTGGAAACAGTAAGTATAGGAGAATTTTCAGTCTCAACTATCACAACATACTGGCCTTCAGGGAACAAGTACGACGGTCTGGTCCAAAGCATTAATGGCTTTTCATAGCTCTGCTCAGGATAAACTAATACGTTCTTGGTAATGGCAACTTGACCTGTTGGATCGATCAACTTAATATTCAACTTCTCCTTCGGAGCTACCCCAGATACAATCAGACGATCGTTAGGTCCAAAATTGACCTGATTGAGCTCTAATGTTAGTTTCCTTGGCTCTAAGGTAATGTCATGTTTGTCAGTAAAAGAGGGAAGAAAACCGTTGCCACCCTCAAAACCTCCATAAACCTCTAATAATTTGTACGAATTGGAATGTAAAGCATCCCAGTTGATGAAAAACCTCCCATCGTTAGAAGTTATACCATGAGCTAGTGTTACACCTTCTGCATCATCCCTATGCTTTATCAAAATGATTGCTTCCTTGATCGGCAAACCTGTCCTTGTTTCCAACTTACCTGTAAATACTACATCATCATTAGATGTGACATTACTACTAGGAATATCTAGTGTAAGGACCGTCTCTATACCCTGTGGTTGCTGGACTATTTCCGTAAGGTGATAAATTAACACCCTGTCCAAAGAAAGCATATCGGTGATGGACCTAACATGAACAAGGTAGGGCTGAACATAGTATGAAGTATCCCAAGTTAGCAGAGTAGCATTGAACTTCCCACTTTCATCGATGGTTATCTTAGTAACCAAGACAGTATGACTTGAAGTGGTTGTCACAAAAACAGACAGAACATCATGAGGTCTACCAGATCCAAAGATAATCAACTGATCGCCATTTCTGTATTCTTCCTTGTTGGTCTTGAGTATGAGATCAACTCTTTCAACTTCGATGGTATACTTTTCACTCTGAGAGTCAGAATATTCAGCACTTCCCATGTAGTTTGCAAAGACTTTGAAGGTGTCCTTTTCCTTCGAGTCGGCGATCCATTTTATGCTGAACCTTCCATTATCATCAGTAATGCCGGTTGCAATCATATTCCCACCACTGAAAACATTTTCGTTTTTTAACGTTATAGGAGCTTTTGCGAGACCTTCTCCGGTATCTGTTCTTACTAGTCTTCCGTTGAACGTTATGGTATCACCAGCATATACTTCTTCAGGGACATCTCCAAGGGTCAATGTTGTTTGAACCTCCTGTTTCGCATCTACACTAACTACAGCAGATGCTAGCATTATAGCAAGGATTAGTCCAAGGAATCTACTTACTCCAATAAATAGAAGTACGCATCTTGCTACTTAATCTTTATGCCAGAAATTCGGTGAGTGCTCAGGTTACCTTGGTATTTATGTAAAGTTTACCATGAGTATATTATCTATCTTTACCCTAGTTTTATTTAGTAATCACTACTGAAATTTTCTACGCTATCTCCTCCTAGCGCTGTCTCAGCAGACTTTTACTACCAGTGTCGATTGCTCAAGATCCCAGCACACACTGTAGAGTGAGTTTGTAAGGGCTTTTGATTTAATAATAAACTCCACAGATTCTCCAGCTGTCAATGGATCGTTCTCTGTGTTGAATTGAATTAACATTGACTCTGTATTCACACTACTTGTCCAACTCTCTGGAAGTTTAAATTTAATATTATCTATATTCGAAAGGGAGAAGGTTATCGAATTTAGGCGCAGATTGCCCATGTCACGATTCTTGATCTTGATCTTCATAGATTCTCCCTTTTGTACAGTAGTAACCTTTAATGGTGTATCAACTGGCAGAACGTCTATCTTGTAATTGAAGACCTTCTTCATTGGTATAAAGTCATCTGTGCTACCGATAGCGTTTATACGCACCTGTAGGATGTGCAATCCCGGCTGCTTGAATCTGTACTTATATACATCCTTACCATCTTGAGTATGCAGCAAAGACAGATCTGCTACTGTTTTACCATCTTCGATTATTCTCAAGTCGTAGTTCAAACTCTCCAAAATTTTGTTATCGGGACCAGTGAAACCTATTTCGAAGGTAATCCGATCGTCCTGCATTATCCTGTCTGTTGACCATTTCACATTAGCTCTTATCTTGAATGATTCAGACTCTTGCACTGTCAAACTCATGGGATCGGTTTTAGATTCCTTAGTAAGGATGCCAGAAGAAGTTACTCTAAGTTTTACATCGCCAGACTCCATTGGAGTCCACTTGAGGTTTGCTGCTGCTGGAACCTCTTTTGATAGCCGAACGATCTTAGAGTCTGCGTCAATCCATTCTTCCTCATCAAAGCTATATTGCAATGTAACCTTTGTTCCATCAGATATGAACTTGTCAGATGCCCCCTCTACGACTATTGATGCTGTAACGATGACGCTGTTTCCTGTCAGCACTGGTTTCTTAAATTCATCTACATTGCTGCAAAGTTCGTTTGTACATGATCTTACGTTATCTATAATTATTGAAGTTTCTGCCTTTATTTTTTCTACATCAGTCAGCTTGGCCTTCGCCCATGTTTCTGGAAGTACTGAAATTGCACCTGCTGGCCACGTGTTCTTGTAAACATTATATATGTTTATAGCAGTTGATTTTGTGTCATCTTGTGCCTGAAGCTCCCCATATGTTCCCTCTGCAAGAAATATGCCGAATGTATCACTCTCAATAAATAGAGGAATAGCCACCTCAGCGATCCAGTGTGAAACCTTCGCCTCTCCTGGTAGATCAGCAACGTAGACCCTACCCTCTGAATCTACGGCTATTCCTTCAGTGCTAAGATTGTCGAATTGACCGATAGAGGAACCCTTGGAACCCCATTGAGTTATGAAGTTACCATCGCTATCAAACTTCTGTATCCTGTTGTTGCCTTTATCCAACACGTATACATTGTCTTGGCTGTCAATAGCTATACCTCGAGCATCATTGAACTGACTAGGTTCCTCTCCAAATGTTCCCCAATCGATTATAAAGTTACCATCGCTATCAAACTTCTGTATCCTGTTGTTGCCTGTATCCACTATGTACACGTTGTTTTCTGAATCGATACTCATTGCGGTTGGCTTTGAGAACTCGCTATCACCTGCACCAGTAGAACCCCATTTTGAGATCAGTCTTCCCTCGTTATCGAATTTCTTTGCTACCTCGTTTTCCCTATCAACTATGTACACGTTCCCGTATGAATCAACTTCTATTCCGTCTGGGGTCCATGATAGCACGGGTTCTTCATTCCTTACATAGTCAACAGATTGGACATAGACCGTATCTTTGAAAATGTGCAGTATCTTCCATATCGTACCACCCTCGATGAAGTAGGATCCCCTTCCCTGCTCTTCAACAAGTTTCGCATCTATCAATCCAATAGGTTCATGGGAATTAGTCTCCATTGCGATATAGTGTGCACCTTGTGAAATATCCTCGATAGAAACCGCTTCCTTTACTTCTCCGCTTCCCCATCTCAGCAGCAGATTGCCACCAGTGTCGAACTTCTGGACTCTTCTGTTTAATGGATCTGCAACGTATACGTTGTCAGCCAGATCGATTGCAATACCAAAAGGTCCCATGAACTCACCGTCACCAACACCACCAGTACCCCACTCCAGTAGGAATTTACCATCGCCGCTGAACTTCTGAACTCTCTTGTTGTAAATGTCTGTCACGTAAATGCTTCCATGTGAGTCTGTCGCCACATCTTCAGGCCTATTGAAGTCCCCGGGGCTTGAACCCCTGATGCCCCATTCAGTCAGGAAGTTCCCATTGCTATCGAACTTTTGTATTCTATAATTGCTAGCATCTGCAACATAGATGTTATCTGAAAAATCTACTGCCAAGCCATGCGGACCATTGAACTCTCCAATGCCTTTTCCTTGTGTTCCCCACTTTGCTATGAAGTTGCCGTTGCTGTCAAACTTTTGTATCCTGTGGTTAACACTATCAGAAACATACACATTGTCGCCTGAATCGATACCAATGCCGTATGGAGTTTTGAACGTACCGTCATCAATCCCAAATACACCCCACATCTTCAGGATATTCCCTTCCTTATCAGATTTTATTACTCTGTTGTTTCCTTGCTCAACAATGTAGATGTTTCCCTGTGAGTCCTCAGCAATCGATACAGGATCAACCATTGATCCGAATGACTCGATGTAGCTTCCATCACTTTCAAATTTGCCCACATTGCCAGCTTTTCTGTCTACTACATAGACGTTTCCAGAGGAATCGACCACTATTCCTTCAGGACTCTTAAACAAGTCATGACGTTTGTTTTCTTCAGACTCTCCAAGCTGCATCATTCCAACAGAGAGGATACCCATGGAGCCAAAGGCACCTACGAATCCACCATGCCTATCGAACTTCTGAACCCTTGCATTGCCGGTATCAGCAACGTAGATATTTCCCTCAGGATCTAAAGCGATTCCTGTTGGATCAATGAACTCCTTCAAGTCGGTTCCTAATGAGCCAAAGTTTCCACGAAATTCTCCCGCTGAATCAAACTTGATTATTACTCCACTGTCACTGTCAAGAAGGAAAAGGTTACCTTGTTTATCAACTTCTATTCCAGCTATGCCAAGCATACCCTTGAATGATGTGGATGATGTAGACCTCAAAGAATCAAAGGTCTTCAGAAAATTGCCATTTTCATCGAATACTTGTAACCTCATATCCCCTGCCTCCGCTGGTTTAGCAGTGAAGTGATACTTTACTAAATTTTCTTTACCGAGATGCTCTGTACCTAATCTGAAGGATTCGTATGTCCCATCCCTAAATACCCTGAAGATATAAACTTCATCTCCAGTTTTGAAGTTGTCTACTACACCATTGATATCAATTCCTAATTCTACAAAGTCTCTAGAATCAAACTTTTTATCCGGAACATCGAAGACTGCGTATAGAATGCCGTTGATGTAGTAAGCATTGAATGCAATACTGCCCTCGATCTCTCTTGGATCATGTACAAAGGGGTTCCACTCCTTTGCGTCGTATTTGTAAGCCCACTCACCAGGGGTAGATTCTATAAGGCCATCTATGACAACTTTCAACGAGGGTGTAGATATTATATTTATAGTGTCACTAACCCTAAAGGAGACATCTGTCTTGCCATAGAGGTTGTACTCGCTCGCATACTTGGCACTGACGCTCCAGATTCCAAGTGGTATATCATCAAGCAATGTGAACTTGTAGGAATAAGATCCAATCTTTACTACATTTGCTTCTGGCACAGTCCTAATAGCAAGATATACGTTGCCAGAGGGATCCAAGACATCTATAACAACGGGAACATTTTCTCTCAGTGGAGCTACTACTCCTGAAAGCTGGACTGTTTCCCCCACCAGATATGTGCTTTTTTCAAGTTCCATCTTTAAGGAGGAGTGGTTCTCATGTGTGGCATAGCTTTGTGACAGTCCAACTATTGACATTACAAGCACAGCCAACAATATAGTTGCTGTTAGAATCTTCATACTAGAGTATTATTGCAATGAA
>JAZFZF010000082.1:0-8680 GCA_036443875.1 Nitrososphaerales archaeon | reverse complement strand
GTAAATACATACCTTTGTTTTTAATAAAATGCTTCTAAAACTATTTAGTGTCCTATTATTCAATTCAGATTATGACTATTATCGATAAAATAGCACTCAGCATAGCAATAGCTGCTGCCGTGATAGCAATAGCATCGCTATCTATGCCTAGAGAAATTTCGACAAGTGTAGAACCGACAGCTAGAACATTCTACATAAACGCTATCGAGCCCAAGGGTAGCACCAACATAAGCACGGAGCCATTTCCAAATTCAACACTCCCACCAGGAGGAGGATACGAGCTAAAGGAGCCAGATGAGCAGGGGAACTGGCTAGTTGAGACATACGTCTTTGATCCCTCTGTGCTTGTGGTTTTCGAGGGCGACCAGATTACTCTCAACATTCTAGGCGTAAATGGTAAAATTCATGCTATATCAGTTGAGGGATATGTAGACGAGTTCGAACTACATAGAGGAGAGTTAAAGACAGTAACATTTACGGCAGATAAGGTCGGTACAATCGAGTTCATTTGTAATATTCATCAGCCCACAATGTATGGCCAGATAATAGTTTTGTCTAAACGTTGATCTGATTAACCTAATGGTATGTTTGTTGGTAAAATATCATTACATAAGTTCCAGTAAAGTCTGCTTATCGAGCAATCATAAAAAATGCAACAAGCCTAGTGCTAGACCACATAGCCTCATAACAGCACTATCGTAAAATTCAGAATTATTAACCATTACGCTTTATCAGGCTATGCATGGATAGTAATACAGCTAGATTCAGGAGTAAATCAGTACCATGTATGAATTATCAAGGCTAATGGTTGAATCTACTTCCCATGTGATATCCTTCATGTTGAATCGTTAGTTTCTATCACGTGTAATAAACACGTGTAACAAACACGTGTGATAAACCATAACATGTGCAATCTGTGGTACAGAAAATAACTGTCCTTTTTCCATACAAGTATTAATGAACGGAAATTATCTAAGTAGTCAAGATTGTCTAAATTTAACACATTCAACCGGTTTAGAGATAGTATTGTAGAGCTATACAGAGAGAAACCATTAATAGAATTACTAGCTGAAGAAAACGAATATCAGCATATTATTAGTCTGCAAGACGGTGTTTTATATGATGTCCAAAAACCACTATACATTATCCTCAGAAAAGAGATCAAAAGAAAACTTAGATAATTGGTTTAAATGAGTTCCATGCAACAAATACAGATGCAAGAATTAAATCCAAAGATCGATGGTAACGAGAATATCCTAGATGAAGCATTCACACAAGCAAGGGCAAAACACCTTGATACCTTTAACGAGATCTCTGAAGTAGTCTTGTAACGAATATGAGAGATACTGCGGTGGCAAAAATAATGATAGACACTGGAAACTCCGGCATCACAAATGTGCTCGTAGCACTTTGCTTGCCATGAGTTGCTTTTGCTGTATAGGTACCGTTGATAGCATGCTCACCCTCAACAACTAATGAAGTAGAGAATATAGCATCCACAGGAGTTACAGACAATTTTTTGTGTAATTCTGCTTCAGGGTCTAACACTTCAATAATAACTTCTTCATCAAAGAAGGAACAAGTGCGGCCACCAACAATAATATTTTATCCAAGTTCATAATCTTGTTTATCAGTAGCAACAACAAGATGGAGAGGCTAAACGCAGAGCAGAGAGAGGGAGAAAGTAATTCGGGGCTGAAGAATGATGTCTTTATCTATGCAAATTCGTTCGTAAATCAGAAACCCCTCGCCTCCGAAAAATGTCAATAAACAGATCTTGCACTGAGTTCTAACAAGAGAATCAACGTCTTTTACTCTTCTCCGCCTAACTCCTTGTCTATTTGATTTTTCAAAGACGTGTATTTCCTGAATTTCTTGTCCCAGTTGGAGAAAAATGATCGCTCCCTGAATCCTATGTATAACCAGATTGAAGCAAGTATAACTGATATTATGATAAAAGCCAAGATTGTAAGTGCTATCTCAGGTTGTCTCACCAGAAGGTGGCCAAGAAACCTAGGGTGTAGTGCAATTATAGCTCCCATTATCAAAGCCAAAGGTGCTAGAATGAATGAAGATATTATCAATATTGAAAAGGTATTCTTGGTTGAATTCATATGAAAGATTAGTTCGTCAAGCGTTTCTAGGAGACCTCGTCTTTCCCCATTATTTGGTGAAGGTTTATCTGTAGAATCCGCCATATTCGTAATCGATACTCTTTGATCAGGTTAAAAAGCTTAGTTAACTTTGTTACTGCAATCAATCCTTCGATTTCCTCGGAAACATCTCCTCATAGGGATCGAGGATCCTCTTACAAAACTGCCTTCCCTTTTCAGTAACACTATATTTTACTATCTTTTTGTTGCCCCACCTAGTTTCAATTCTTTTAATAATGTCTTTCTCAGACAAACTGTCGAGAATACTTTTGTGTTTCACGAGATTAAGGCCGCAGTAGCTCAGCAGGGTAGATTGATTTAGCTCGCCATACTCTGTGAGTTTTAGGATGATGTCCTTTACTATGTAGATCCGAGACCTATATTCATGTGACAAGCATCTTCTTTAAAAATAGGGTATTATTTCTACCCTATCTATATGAAAATGGGATAAGGTCTAGGAGAGTATGATGGTACTTGACTTGATAGAGATAGATTTTTACGCATAGAAGGGTTATAGACTATTGCTATAGCAAGCCATATGCTGAGTCTACCATTATCTTATCTAGATCTCATAGAACCATTGTTGGCGAATATTGTTTCGGACTCCAAATTAATTGCCTTCCTCGGTAAGAGAAAATATACTATAGATCTTAAGCAGCTATGAACCTTTGTGAGTTATAAACATTCACTAACAATGTTCACTAACAATGTTAGTTGACAAGGTTTCGCAACTCCTTAATTAGCTTCTAGACATCCAATTATTAGTGATAAACAACATGGAAAAGAAAAAGCATTTGAACAAAGCATTGTTTATAGGAGTACTAGCGGTTGTGCTGCTTGCAGGAGTATCAGCAGTAACTACAATTGTAGCACAGGAAATTGAAGAGGAAGAAAAGAAAGCAAAACCTGAGATCGAAGGATCAGCCAATGTTGGCGAAGTTATTAAGGACTTCATAGAAGAAAATCGTAATACATCATTTTCAGGAGCAGCAGAGACAGCAGAGAATGTATTAGCTGACAGTCAGGTCGTTAAAGGTCAATTCAGTACAGTCCAAGGTTATCTCGTCTATACCTTCGTTGGAGTAGACAGTGAAGAGCAGCAGAAATACAAAGTAATCATAGATGCAGGAAATGGTGAGGTATTGTATCAATCAGATGCAATATCAATGGAAAAGTTCAAGAAATTCCATTCCTTTGATGTGTCTGCAGAAGTAAATATTTCGGAGGCTGCAGCTACCGCAGAAAGTGAAATTGAAAATGGTCTAGTCAAGATGGGTATGCTCAGAATACAGGATGACAATGCTGTATATACGTTCGTAGTAACTGACAACGAACAAAAAATGAAGTATTTTGTAACGGTTGATGCTGATAGCGGAGAAGTCATTGAAGTCTCTGAAGGCATGTCGATGAAGTCATGGGGTTTCCATGGCAAGCAACGTCATGGCTATAAACATGATCATATGGGATACTCCGACAAAGATAAGGACCGAACAGAAGGCAACTCATCAACAGCTACTGGACAAGAAGTATAGGCAAATGTCTTTATCTCTCTTATTTTTTATTATTTCTATGAATGCAACTTGCAAGACCTCTATTGCTATACTCATCTCGCCACAAGGAAGAATTTGGCTATGTTAATGTTAAACAGCATCGTCCATGTAACTAGTACTAGATGCAAAATCCCTATTATACCTGTGGATACTACTGCAGCATATAATATGGTTAGATGCAATTCCTTATCGCCTTCCTCTCAATATTCCCTTCAAGCATTGGATACTGTATTGAAAGCATCTAATTTGCTTCCAAAAGCTGCGTTGGGGTTCAAATAAGCATTGGCCTGTAAAGACATCTGTATCAAATACAAGGCAAAAAGAACCAGCCGTGGTAGATACGCTGAAGGACAGACACGTTGTCAGATTTGTAGCATATTCATCAGATATGACGGTTTACGATGCC
Organism: Nitrososphaerales archaeon; assembly: GCA_036443875.1. GTDB lineage: Archaea > Thermoproteota > Nitrososphaeria > Nitrososphaerales > UBA213 > JAZFZF01. The sequence goes on along the minus strand of JAZFZF010000082.1, from coordinate 4,571 downwards.
CATGTTGTGGGTATAGACTGAGGCATAGGCCTAGAAGCAGATTGTATAGGGATAAATTAATGAAGGATAGTGCTAGGCAACGGGTTTAATGGTGAAGAAGTTAGATCCAAATACTTTCACTTTTGATCTAACCCTGTATAAATATACATCATCAATTCCCTTGTCCTCATTTCAATGATGCTTGACCACTTTTACTTTCTGTTCTTGCAAACAACTTTCATAGTTCAAATGAAACAGTGGAGGGGGCATTTAACCTAGGAACATTAATGCAAGAGTCAAAACTTTTCTTTTCAGCTATGTAGATGTTTTACTTTTGGTAATACAATTTTACGAACAAATCACTAACCCCCTGGTAAATACAATGATAGAAAAGTAGGGGAGGGTTAGTGGCTTCAGTGTTTTAAATACGGTCTCTCCCCTTGCAATTGAAACAGGTACATAATACAGCATGTTGACTTCTACCGAAAGATTAGGTTATCCTAACAATATTTGGACAAATCTTATTGAAGATAATACAGCACGTCGATGTGTATACCAAGTTTTTTTGGGGGGGGGCCTATTCCATTAAAAAAATAATACAACGTATCAAGACGTATACCGAGTTTTGCAAGTCAACAAATTTGGATTATCAATAACAGCATACTGATTTGATAACGTTGTTATCCTGCTAATTTTTTATTATTCCAATTTTGTCATAAAGTTTGTCAATAAGGTTCAGTCATTGTTTCTACATACGGACCTGAATAACTCATGAATCCTAAAAAGAATGAACTACCAAACTATTATTCTCCCGCTAAACATAGGTTTTAGTCTCATTACAACTATGAGAGATACTGCAGTTGCAAAAATAATCATAGACAACGGAGATTCTGAAGGTAAACTTAATCTATTACCATTCTTGTACGTTAAATAATGGTAGAGTTGAATATACCTATAAAGACCTGTAAGCATTGTGGGGAAATCTTTGTCATAGGTTATAATGCATCGGTAGGCGTGCAGTTCTGGCTCACTTTATTGACTTGTATAGGTGGCATTATTTATTGGGCAATAAGGGGAAGAAGTGAAAGATGTCCAAAATGTCTCAAGAAAGAATTCAACACAGAGATGAGAAAATTAGATGCGTGAGATCGCAATAGAAAAATGGATCATTATCAATTACCGCATAAAGTTAAAGATTTTATCGGAAAAATTTTATGTTTTATGAGAAACTAACCTTTAATGAGCTAAACTTATGTATGTCATTTGACCAGAGTCATTACGTGACTAGTACTGATCCATACGGACATAAAAAAAGGGAAAAACAAATCGTTATCATAATCATTATCATATACAGTGTCATAACGGTTTTAGGAATGTTGGGAGCCTGGGCTGGATATATCGAAGATAGGGGAGAATTCTCAAGAAAGTGGGAGGTTCCCCACCCCTCTATGAACTCTGAGTATTCTGTACAATTAATAGTCCATTTGCAAGGGGATATTGATACAGCGTACCTTCTGTTCCTCCTGCAATAGGAAGAGACTGTACCAGCAATGTTACCAAGTCTGCATTCATAGAAACGTCTAGCCGTAAAGAACTTGAATTTTCTATTCGCTTCACTATGAACAATACATAAATTGGAACTTCTATAGGCTGAAAATCTTCCCTCTTTCTCAGTCTAGGAAGACTTGAGGTTATAGAATTAGAAAGACCGAGCTTTAAAGATTGAACCTAAATTTGTCACTTTTAAATGCACTAAAGTTTAGTTGGCTCGATAGAAAACTTCTCCTAGTCCTAGTTCTTTTTTGCCTTTCTAAATCCATGAGTAAAGGAAGGGTCGTAAACCTTCGAATACTCGTAACTTTTTGGTTTTATTACATCTCCAACTATGATAACTGCAGTCTTGCGTATGCGTGCAGCCCTTACCTTTTTCGCTATATCTGCAAGCGTGCCGGTTATTACAAGTTCATCGTCCCAGCTGGCCCTGTACACTACAGCAGCAGGAGTCTCCTTTGTATATCCTCCCGCCAATAATTCCTTAACCAATTGTCCAGTAAGGTGTACACTAAGGTAGAATGCTATTGTAGTTCTATGCTTCGCTAGCTCTGACACCTTCTCTCTGGCGGGAACCGCCGTACGCAATTCGGCCCTTGTTATAATTACAGTTTGGGTTACCCCTGGTAACGTAAGCTCAAGATTCAATCTGGCAGCTCCAGCGAATAGCGCACTTATTCCAGGAACAACCTCACACTCTATATCTTCATCTTCTAATTTGTCAATCTGCTCTCTAATCGCACTGAATAATGAAGGGTCACCGTCGTGAAGCCTTATAGTGAACTTTCCTTTCTTCGCTTCATTTCTTAGAATTTCAAATATCTTTTCTCTGTCTATCTTAGCAGAGTCTATCAATTCTGCACCTTTCTTCGCATAATCTAATAGTTTGGGATTAAGCAACGAGCCAGAATATACTATTACATCTGCTGTTTCGATCATTCTTTTTGCTTTCAATGTAATAAGTTCAGGATCTCCAGGCCCTGCACCAACAAAAAATACCTTATACCTACGCACGTTTTACCACCATGATCGAAAAATACTTTTCAGCAGGTTCGCAGGTCGTAACATCCTTTAATTTTGATACCTTCACAACCTCGCCCTCTGAAGAAACATCCTGTGCGATTGCAATTAGCGAATCATCTGAAAATCCGGATTGCTTGAGCATCTCTATTACATTGCTGAAGTACCTTCCATCCTTCAGGAAAATTAGAGTGTCAGATGAACTTGCCGTTGATTTTACCCTGTTTAGATCATAGCATGCTGGCACAATTGTTAACGTTTCCTCGCCTTCTGCCAAACTGATCTTAGCTTGCGATGCAAAGGCGAATATCGATGCAATGCCAGGCACTACTTCTGCTTTAATCTCTGGATACCTTTCCTTCAATTCTTTGTGTATGTAGATGAATGTGCTGTATAGCGATGGATCCCCCACTGTAAGATACACTACGTTCTTCCCATCCTCACACTTCTCTGCTATCTGATCGGTATTATCCTTCCACGTTTTCTGCAAAGTTGCTTTATCCTTGACCATTGGGAATATTAGGTTAATTATTTCAGGCTTATCATTTGTCCTGTTTAAAATAGGCTTTACAATTGATAAGGCCATACTATCTCTTCCCTCTCTTGAAGTTGGGCAAAAGATCGTATCTGCTGATCTGATGATTTTAACAGCTTTAAGCGTTAACAAATCTGGATCACCCGGACCGCAACCCACACAAAATAGTTTTCTACTCATAGAGTTAGCATAGATTTTTTGTCATATTTAAACGCAATAATCACGGTTTATCTGCAGCTATTATTATAACAGGATTTCTAGCCAGCATCATAGTGCCAGTGCTGACCTTCCTGCTTTTAGCTACTATTATTTGTGTGACATCTACATTTACCAGATTCAATTCATCTGCAGCCCGAAGTGAATGATACATCGTTTCAATAAGTATTGTATCAATTATGATTCTGCCCTTACTCTTCAATTTATTGTGTGCTAGCTTAATTATCTCATAAGTGTCACCACCAGTCCCACCGACAAATATTATATCTGCATCAGGCAAATTGCTTAATACATCCTGTGCCTTTGAATGAATAATCTCTATGTTACTAACATTAAATTTTGCAACATTTTTTCGTGTCAATTTAACAGCATTTTCATCCTGATCTATTGCGTATACCTTGCCACTTGGAGCCACCTGCATCGCAGCTTCGACCGTTATACTTCCACTACCACATCCAACGTCTATAATAATAGAACCACTATTCAATCTGGCTTTGCTCAGTGTAATCATCCTAACCTCTTCTTTGGTGATGGGAACGTTCTCTTCACGCTCGAACAATTCGTCAGGAATGCCTGGTGTTTTAAAGTTCCACAATTGAGGATTAATTGCTGGATTCTATGTTTAATTAAGGTTTAATTACACTCCGCACACTAGGATAATGCAAAGGTACAAGCAGTTTAACAAGTTACGCAACTATCGCCCTAACGATCTATTCTCCCAGGATGAAGTTTTAGAGTTAATAAATGCCTGCGATCACCCAAGGGATAAGGCAGTTATTGCTGTGCTGTACGACGCACTCAGGCCCCATGAAGCTATCAAAATAAGGCCACTTTATTCAATTCTCAATTTACCAACAACTTCGTAATAACAACCCATGGATAATGCGACCATTTGTTCTATAAAGTACGTTACATTTTACATAATGTCCGCTCGATGAGTTGGGCGTTATGATATAGTTTACATTTGATTTTTGTAAGTAGAGAGGTACAAATGACCTCTTTACTTAACTATGGGGTGTGGGCAGTGTTTTAATAAACACCTAGAATCAATATGCACTGCATGATCTATAAGGCTTGCTTAGAACAGTTCAATTATTTCTAAACAACAGACAACTCTGGTTAATTTTCCTCATTTTTTTGATCTCTTTCGGTAATAGATCTCTGATATGTGTTTATCACCGTCATCGAACCTGTTACAAGCAAAAGGATTGGTTTGATGAAAGACTTTTTCGCTGACTTGATTTTGTCTTTCATCGTTGTTTTTCTGGCA
>JAZFZF010000081.1:0-3864 GCA_036443875.1 Nitrososphaerales archaeon | reverse complement strand
GAACACTGATGCTCCTTGGCCCACTTGATCATTATCCGACCTATGTCCTTGAGTAACGGTTCCTTTAGTCTCAGTTCAGAGATAAAGATAGCCAGCTTCAACTCTTCATTAGCATGTATTCTAGTGGGAAAGTAAGGTTTTGATTTGTATATAGTTGACATTGAAGGAAACATAATTGAATCAATTATAGCAACGGGTTCAAGCTGCAAGGATTCAATTATACATTCGGAGGCTATAGCATTCGCAAGACCAAGACTTGGAAAACCATCAATTACAGTTCCGCCTTGCAAATTTACAGATTTTAAATCACGAATTTCAATATCCATAGTAATTAAATGACTGGGATACTATAAAAACATATGATTATAAATTAAGAATTTCTTCCAAACTTTCAAGATTGTGTTTGCTAATATCATTTTTGTACTTTCTCAGTGATAAGATGGCGGCATCAATGGAATGAACTTTTAACAATTCTCTAATCTTCCTTGCTACAATGCCTCCGACGAATAGGTACTGTACAGCGCTAGTGACGTTTGACGTTCTTCTATTAACACTAGCACTCTCAAAATCTATTATTGTAATTTTATCTCCAACTATCACATGCTTAGCCATATAGCTTAATTCTCCATGATCCAAACCGATTCTATCCAATTGATAACACTGCCCCAAAACTTCCGATACAACATTCAATACCTTCTCCCTTTTGCTTGCAGCTTCCATAAACTTGAATATGCTTAAACCATCAGCTAAACCTATCAGCAAAAAGTTCTTGCTGCTTTTAATCAATCTTGGGCCGATACCAGTGCTGTTAGCAAGTTTAAGAAATTGAGCTTCTCTATCCATTGTGTCACGGTCAGCATCGACTCTCCTTATCTTTAATGCAATTACTTTATCATTGACAAATGCCTTTACAACGATGCTGACGCAGCCCTTGCCTAGTAAATTTAACTTTCCTATTTTACTGCTTCCTTCAAACGATACGGCATCTACACCAGTTGCCTGCAATTCTCTGACTCTGCTTTCCAGTCCCTCCCTCGAACATCCTGGATATCCCAAGATTGTAGAATACGGCTCATTCACCAGTGCTTTTGTTTCAACCAAAAGCGAATTGATCTGTTGCGACAAGTTCTCCTATAGTCTCCTTTGCAAATGCTTCCTTCACACCTTGTAGTTTATTACCACTATAAATTTGGAACCCCTTTCTGATATCATTGATCAGACCAGTTGAGATCCCGCTGGCATTGATATTCTTTGAGAGTAGAAAGTTGAGAAATGCAATGACAGCAACAAATTTGTTGTCTAGCAATGCAAACAACCTTCTATCCTCACCAACCCATATCATGTTACTCCTTTCAAGATTTTTTCCCAAAAAATTCTCAGTATCACTTCGGTTGAACATTTTTGGCCCCTGTCTAACTATCATTCGCGGCAATTGTAAAGATTCAATCATGAACACAAATACCCCGCATCCATTTTCGTCCGTAGATGTTGCATAACGTATGACCCTAAATCCATGAATTGATAATTGCTTTGTGATGGCCCTTACACTGCTCTTTAACTGACCCCAGATTATGTCAGGACTTCTCTTCCTATACTTGAATTTGATTAAAATAAGATTCGCAGCAAACTTCAGATGTTTCTTAGCAGGAACAGTCTTGAAGAATTTTATGTCAGGTTTGGCAATAAATCTTCTAGCAGCAAGTACCATTCTTCCCACACTTTCATCAGATATAGCCGTGCCGAGGTTCCTCTTGTTATCTATGGGATCAATGATAATTAGTGAACTGTCGAAGAGTTTGACTATATCCTCATTAAAGCTGCCTATGCTGATCACTTGCTTCTCCTTGAATTCTGCAGCTGCCTGCAAAACGCCCATACACGTTCCATACTTCAGTACCAACACTTCACACACATACCCACTGAATCCATTGATAGCTAGCTCGGCACCATAAACTCCTATGGTTTTCATGAACTTTTTGAGCAACCTTGCTTCCCGCTTCTTCTCCTCATCAAATGATTCGTTTATGAACTTAGTATGATAAGGAGATCTATCAGCAGCACTTTTCCAGTTCCCTTTCTCAACATCATAGCAGGGCACGATGTTGACCCTGATCTCATCAACAAAAGCTTCAACATATGGGTGTTCTGAGTAACGCAGACGTGGTTTACATTTTTCTAAAGCATGACACCCAAACTCTCTGCCAATTCTTTCGAATTCATTTTCATCTATATCAGATCTTACCATAATGAAGATATCAATGTCCTTATCACTCTTCAACCATGTCTCCTTCGCGTATGAACCCCCAAAGATTTTGTCAACCACTCCACTGAACTTGGGGCGAGTTTCCTCTACCATCGCACACACCTTCTTCGCCACTCTATCTACTAAATCAATTTCCTTTTGCGTTGGTTCTACCAGTTTCAACGCTTGCCTCAAAACGTTAGACATCAATTACTCCCCACGGAGAAAAGATCGCTATAAATTGGTCCACTCGGTGTAAGATCACTCTTCTTGACCTTTACACTACTTATTGTATCCGTTCCAAACTTCTTGTCCTTAAAATTCATTACAGCATCAAAATTGCCTAGCTTGTCCCTGACCCTGAACATTGTTATATGAGGCTTGAAGGGCTTATCGCTCTTGAATCCCAACGTATTCAATCTGGACTCGACCTCTTTTGAGAGAGTTATCAACTTTGATGCAGAAGCATCATCAACGCCGATCCATATCACTCGCACAAATTTGGGGTTTGGAAACACTCCAACTCCAGTATATGTAACCTGTATAGGCTCAAATTTTATATCGGATAATTTACTCTTTATCGATTCCAGGGTCACAGTATCGATTTCTCCCAAAAACATGAGAGTGAAATGTAACTGGTTTACCCCTACGGGTTTGGCCTTTAAACCTTCTTGCAAGAGTGTTTTCTGAAAATCAATCAAATTCTGTACGCATTCTTTGTTGCTAACTTCTACTGCTACAAAGGTGCGCATTTTTTATCAGTTGGAGGTGAAGCGCATATATTACTTGTGGTAATTCTCTGCTGTTGAGCGAAGAGACCGCAACAATCAATGGTACTCTCGCTCCTTCCTGGTTATGTTTATGCAGGCTTGTAGTGTATGAGTGTCGAAGGTCACGAATTCTATACTGATTTCATAATCGTTGACCCAATAACCATACCAATAATATCTTAGCCCCGACGCACATAATTCATCAAGGATAACATTTTATTTCATTACATTTGCATCAATTGCAATGCCCAAATTGCCACTAATTATTTGTATAACAGGAATGCCTGGTGCGGGCAAGACAACGGTAGCAAAGGCACTTGAGACAAATAATTTCACAAAAATCGTTATGGGTAATGTAGTTAGAGAAGAAGCGAACAGGCGAGGTTTGAAGCAAGACAACGTTAACTTGGGAAAATTAATGCTGAAACTAAGGCAGACCCTAGGTCCAGGTGCTATTGCGCACCTTATAGTTCAGAAGATGCAGGCGGAATCTAACAAGTTAGTCGCTGTAGATGGCTTGAGAAGCATGCATGAGGTCGAGGTATTGAAGAAATATGGAGTGGTAAAAATTCTTGGAATACACGCGCCTAGAGAGGCACGTTTCAGATTTCTAAAAGGGAGAGGAAGGAGAGATGCTCCAAAGACTGAAGATGAGTTCTTGAACAGGGATAAAAGAGAACTTGATGTGGGTATAGGTGAGGCAATTTCTTATTCCGATAACATAATAACGAATGATAAAACAATCAAGGAACTGCAAAAAAGAGCCCTAGAGGTAGTCAGAAGGTGGAAGAAGGAAATTGAAACGAGCTCCTGATGTTCCATTAGATATAAGAGCTGAATGCTATGTTTATC
>JAZFZF010000080.1:0-6772 GCA_036443875.1 Nitrososphaerales archaeon | reverse complement strand
GCATCTCGAGTGTTTCAAGATCAGCAATATATTTTCCCTCTTGGTTTGCTACAGGTATGCTTATCTTTTGCTTTGGTTTTAACGTATGTGTGAATGGCGTTGTACTGTTTTCAACAGTAATGTTGGTCCACTTGCAAACAAACTTCAGTGAATTATTCTCCATCAATGCACCAGGCAATAATGCAGATTCCACCAAAATCTGGAAGCCGTTACATATACCTAGAACTGGCTTCCCTTCGCTTGCAAGCCTCTTTACGTCCTTCATAACTGGACTGTATGCCGCTATTACTCCAGCTCTCAGTCTATCTCCATAAGCAAAACCGCCTGGTATGATGATAGCATCGTAACCCTTCAAATTACTATTTGTATGCCATATGAATTCAACATCCACATGTAGAACTTTACGGAAAACATGATAGACGTCCTTGTCACAGTTGCTACCAGGGAATACAACGATCCCTATTTTCATTCTATAGCTCTCGCAGTGTAATTTTACTATAAATACCTATTGTACAATTTAACAAATGTATTCCTTCTAATTATCAAATATTCTGGATGGGTTCCTGATACATTGATGTGAAGTAAGACATAGGAGCGATAGTTATAAGCTCTAATTCTTAACCTGAAACGTGTCAACAACTTCTAGGTTACAGTTGCTTACCACAGGATTATAGATACGCAAGTCGTCGCATAGTTTTCTTACCGTATCGTCAGCTTCCCTACTATCTTTGGCTTCGATCGTTATACTTAGCATTTTTACGCATCTAACTGATCTAACTGATGTGTAACCCCCTTTCATTATAAGATCCTTTAAGATAGTTTCCCCTTCAGGGTCATTTATGTAGGGTTTGTTTTCTATAAATACTCTGACAAGATACATCGTCATGAGACTCCTCCATTTATCATCAATTTAAAGGCAATGAAGAAAGCTACAAACTCATAAATGTAGATATTCAATAATAAATTGTTAAGCTTTTTATCCTGTGCAATTTGAGTTAGGACGAGCCTCGGTAGCTCAGCCTGGTAGAGATGAATCGCTAGAAGCGAGTGCCTTGTAAGCACTAGGTCGCGGGATCAAGGCCCGCCCGAGGCTTGTCACTTCATTTGTTATTAAATTCCGCCTGTCTGCTGTTAGAACCGCATTTTGGGCAGGTACCACCTTTGAATTCATCACCACAGTGCAGGCAAATGTAAGTTACATTTGTAATTAATTCTGTCTTCTGCTTGAAACTTCTCATAGCTCTAGAATCTGTTTTCATGAGTACGATAATGCCTATAAGGACGAGGAGGCCGATAGCAACGTACAACCACAGAGACATAATTTAGTTGTGTCAAGAAATTATATTAACCTTTCATATACGAGATTAGAAAGGAGGAATTTTGGTATCAAGGAAAGGAATTTTGTTATTAATCCACATCAACAGCTATATTTAACAGATTGAGCGCTAAAGGCAAAGGTTCGTTTAAACTCTTCCACACAAAGGCTTCTGTTGTGTAACTTTCTGCCTTGTCAGGTATCCATCTTACTCCTACAGTAAAAGATTTGCCTGCTGGTAACACCCCTTCTACAGTCTCTAACTTTACTGTAACTCCGTTCGAGTCCTTTATCTGTGCTATATACGCAAATGTCTGTTCTGTTTCTTGATTATTCTTTATTAATGACTGTACCACTACCGACTGGGCTGTGCTTACTCCATACAGTCTCGAGTTTATTTGATCAGTTATTGAAGATTGCACAATCGTGATCTTTTCCTCTCTGAACTTCATTATTGGTACACTTACCAACGGTTCCATCTTCGATACAGATGTTTCAATTGAATCTTGATTCATTATTTCTAATGCTGTAATCACCTGACCATCAAAATTTCTGGCTCTCACAGTCCACGTTCCCTCTATTGCCGTACCTGGTACTTTGAAACTCCATTCAAATAACCCCTCTGTATTTACCTGTACTTGACCTCTGGTATACAATTTATTCTTGGCATCGAATACTTCCAACACAATTGATTTGTCTACTGTTATTTTTGATGCGGAACCATTTATCATAACTATATCGCCCGAATAGTATTGTTTTTGCGCAGATTCAATGAATATAAGTGGTTTATCAGGTTTTGGAACTTCATTTACAGTATCCTTGTTCAATACATGTATGGTTAACATGGAATAAGCTGGCGCAAAATTTCCTTTAGACACATTCAAACTTAAATTATAACTTCCAGCTTCTAACTTTGTCGCAGAATATACGTACTTTCCTACATCAATTCTGCTCAAAGTTACTGACATGGATTCTTTGGCACCAAACTGAGAATCGATTTCGTCTGGATCTATAGGCATATTCCCAGCCGTTACCTCTACTGTAAATCTGATGATCTCATCCTGCTCATACGATTGTTTTTCGCTCTTTATGAGTAGATTTAATTTTTGCAGTATGCTTATTTCAGCACTTAGAATGCTGTTAGCAGTATAATCTTCTACGATGACTTTACCAATCATCCAAGGATGTAAAGCACATAGATATGGATAGTCCCCCATCTTTGTGAATTTGAATCTAAACTCTTCACCCTTTCTCATAAGCCCAGAGTCAAATACATTTCCCCATTTTGATTGTAGTATCCCATCAGTAACAGTATGAGGATCGTTGCCAAGGTTCATCCAGCTTATTGAATCACCCGCCTTTATCTTTACGATTGGAGGATTGTAAAACCTATCATTCTCAACTCCTACCGAACCTAATACAATATTTACATTATGCGTCTTGTTCTCGGCATCTACACTTTGTACTAACGTTATTGTTGAAGCTAAAAGTATTGAGATTAGTAATGCTACTTTACCCCTCATTAAGCTTGATTATATACAATAAGTTTTAAGATCGTAGAATAAGAGAAGCTGAATAACTGGATCAAAAAATTATACTAGATACCTCTATCTTCGCCCCCAAACACATACATTATCTGCAACTCATCTTTATTATCATGAAAGTGGTGTTTCTTGCCAGCTGGCACGAATATTATGTTGCCAGGCTTTATTGAGATGTCTTCATTTTCTATGCGTATGAAACCATTACCGTTTATAACATAGTAAAGTTCATCATTTGTATGTGGAGCCTGAGGGTCCTTCTCTCCTGGCATCAAGCGAAGTATGCCAGCATCCATACTGTTTTTCGATAGGAAACCATAGAACCAATTGCCGCTAGAATCTAGTTTCTTCAATATCTCCTTTGTATCATATATATCACTCATTTGGAGGCAACTACTATCGGTCACGATTTAACTCTTTCATAAGCCTTGAAATATAACTGTCTAGATATGTTTCAAAGTCCTGATTCTTCCGAAGTAGATAGTACATCTCTTCCATCGAAGCATGGTAATCAACTACGAATGTTTGTGCTAAATAGATGGAGAGAAAATTCAGAAAAGTCTACGTGATGTCACTTCCACATTATACCTGGAAATACCTGATTGAAGTTCTGATAACGCATTCCTGAGATAGGACTCCATGTCCTTGTCCTTGTCCTCCCTACTCTTGTTGTAAAAATGTGTAGCAAGCATCCTTGAGTGCATGTGAATATCTTCAACAAGACTGATGAACTCGTCATTAATTAACAAGTTGTGACTCAGTACTTATGTTAGTATATCTACCACATCAGATTCATTCGTTTGTAAATTGTTGGCTAGTAAATATGGTATGGCATTCTACGCAGCCATTTCTCAAATCTGCAGATCCACTCTTTATAGTCCTTATACTTTCTTCGATTATCTTCTTTGCGATTTGCAGAGGATCGTCCATTAGATAGAAAGAACATACGCATTAATTATGCTTGCCTTTGTGGTACGCTAGTTAAGAAATGCGTATGACTTTAATATAGAATAGGCGTTATCAGTGATATCTTGAGCGCAAAGAACATCGGCTTAAGGAATATCGCAGTTGCGGATACCAAGATCTGTGCCATAGAGGGAGAAAACGGTAGGCTTATCTATCGTGGCTACGATATACTTGATTTAGCAAGAAATTCTACCTTTGAGGAAACTGCATACCTTTTGCTATTCGGTGATCTTCCTACGAAGAAACAGATAAAGGATTTTAATTCCAAGTTAATTGCAAGTAGAAATATTCCATCACCAATTATAAAATCAATGAGTGATAGACCCAAATCAGCATCGCCAATGGATGTACTTCAATCTACGATTTCAATGCTTGCTGATTATGATAAAAATATTAACAATGATTCTAAAGAAGCTAACTACCAAAGGGCAACAAGTCTGATCGCCAAGGTTCCCACTATATTGGCGACATGGGAGAGGGTAAGAAAAAATCTTCCTATAGTGAAACCTTCCAAGAAACTTGCTCATTCCGCGAATTTTCTATACATGCTTACTGGGAAAGAACATTATAAAGAATTCGCAAATGATTTTGACATATGTCTAATTCTGCATGCTGAGCATAGTTTTAACGCCTCTACTTTTGCTGCACGTGAAGTGGTCTCGACTAGAGCACATATGTATGCTTCCATAGCTGCTGCAATTGGAGCTTTATCTGGAGAGTTACATGGTGGTGCCAATGTTAAAGTCATGAAGGCCTTGCAGGATATAGGAAGTGTTGAAAATGTGGAAGAGTGGGTGAAGAGAAAATTTGATTCGGGAGAAAGAATAATGGGTATGGGTCATGCTGTTTACAAGACAGATGATCCACGCGCAACGGTACTAAGAATAATGTCTAGACAACATGCTACGAAACTGAATTCTCCATGGTATGATATCACGAAAAGTGTTGAGGATGTTACCAGAGAAGAGATGAAGAGAAGAAAGGGTGTAGAAATATTTGCCAACGTTGACCTGTATAGTGCCTCGGTTTACTATATGATGGACATACAGCTTGATCTCAACACGCCTATATTTGCAATAGCAAGAATAGCTGGATGGGTTGCTCATGTCGTAGAAGAAAAATTCGCTGAAGCACAACCAAAACCTATGCTCTACAGACCCACAGCTTCATATGTTGGCAAATACTGTGGGCCGCTAGGATGTGAGTATACACCACTTCGAGAACGGTTGCAGTAATTTTCTATTTACTCTTTTCACTTAGCCATTCCTTCGCCTTTTGATCGGCAAGATGTCTCTGTAAAACGATGAAGAACATATCGTAAAACGATATTCTTAATTTTTTAGATTCATTATCAATCCATTTTATCCCCGCTAACAATTCTTCGTCATTATCAGCCAGCCTGACCAATTCGTCTACCATTTTCATGAATTCCTCGTCTGTTTTAATTAACATTGCAATTACTGTTTAAATGCGTATTTTTTACGCAGACATTCAACAAAAATTGATAAACACATGATGATATATTGACCAACTGTGACAGTCTGAAAACTTGTTCAATTGCAGTTTACAGTGTTTACTGAAAGGCTGTGCAAGTCACGCCTAAGATCTTTCATATGAGTGACTGTACCATTATTTCTAGCCTCATCTAGGAGGTGCATATCAAGATCACATACAACCATTGTTTCTGTATTAAGGCTAGCTTCGGCAGCAACACCGTCCCTAGCAAATGGAAAGTCAGAAGGTGTTATGACTGCAGACTGTGCGTATTGCAGATCCATATGTTCAGCATGTGGTAAATTACCAACCGTGCCAGCCATTGCAACATAGATCTGGTTTTCTATTGCTCGTGCATGAGCACAATACCTGACGCGTAGATAACTTTTCCTTTCATCGGTCATAAATGGAACAAATATGACTTGAACTCCCTTAGAGCTTAGTATTCTAGCAATTTCAGGAAATTCAATATCATAACAGATCGAAATAGCGATCTTCGCCTTTCCAGTGTCGAAGACATTAAACGAATTTCCGCCCGCGAACCCCCACCAACTCCGCTCATCTGGAGTAATATGCATCTTTTCCTGTTGGAAATACTTGCCGGAAGGTGCAAATAGATAAGATGTGTTGTAAAGTTCTCCATTTATAGGTGTTGGGTGTGAACCACCAATTACATATAGTTTATACTCCTCCGCCAATTTCTTGAACGTTTGGATGTAATCTTTTGTATAGCCAGCAACACGTTCTATTGCAAGTTTAGGATCCTTCGCTCTTACGTATGATAAAAGCTGTTGTGTTAAAAGTTCTGGAAAAAGCACATAATCAGCTTTGTAATCCTTTGCCGTCGAAACGAAATATTCTACCTGGTTTGCAAATTCAACAAAATTACTTATCTTTCGCATTCCATACTGAACCAATGCAACTCTAATTGATTTGTTGTTCATTTTCCTTTGGCTTATAGTCAGGATTTAACCATTCTATGAGCGTCGCGTAATTTAAAGATCGCGGATCGCGCATGTAGTCCGACATTACTTTGATCAATTTGAAACCATTTCTCAATTGAAAGCTCAATACAGGATCTGAAAGTTCTCCTTTAGTAACTTTGAGTGCATACTCGTCTGCAGACATTTGAGAAGCATGTTCACAGAAATTGTAGAGCCTTCCTCCAGCAATTATACGCCTTAGATTGAGTCTCTTGGCAAGTGCTTTCCTATCATGGTAGATTTTGGTAGCGATCCTGAGCCTTCGGTACTTTGGGTGCACAGAAACATCTGCACCATATAGACTATCGCCATTAGGATTGTGTTTATCGAAGAAACTATCACCGGTTATCTCTTTCCACGTATGGTATCTGTATGGGTGATCTCCAAGGTCTACAATCAAACTGCTTGCTGAGCCCACTATTTCACCATCATAGACAGCACAAAACTGTCCTTCTTGGAAGATTTGGATTTGT
>JAZFZF010000079.1:0-4391 GCA_036443875.1 Nitrososphaerales archaeon | reverse complement strand
CATCATAATTGACGCAGGCCTCAGGGATAGTGATTGCTTTAGAATGTAAAAACACATACTTGCAATGATCAATAAGGGAATGGTTCCAAAAGAGATAGCAAATACGATACAAGAGAATCTAAGGGATGAGGAGGGGGCTAGGAGGATGAGGACAATGATCAAGGTGAATAAAAAATGAACCAAATAGTGTAAAAATTTTGGAATAGTAACTTGCACTCTATGGGAACGGCTGAGGGATTCCAATGGACTGAGAAGTTCGGCACATAACAGCAAAGACCATTCAGATAGCTACAGGATCATATCCCATAATTTTAATTCTTAGATTTATTTCTATAAAATTAAAATACTCAACCCCGTATGTAACTTTACAATGTCATTCCCAGCCACAGTGAGAAAGTTGACAATGTTTTCTGCGTTGCCACAACAAGCGTTACTCTCTCAACTGGATTCTGGCTTTATAGCCGAACCCACAGACAGAAATGTACTGCAAAACCTTTGGGAGAGCGCTAATAGCTCATACAATAGTTGCGGACCTCCTACACGTTCTTTCGCAATACAGAACGACATCCACGAACTTAATGACCTTGACCAATCAAGAGTAGAGAACATACTTGGGCGTGTAAGAGTTTATTCACCTTATGATTCCCATACAACAGGCATCTATAATGTCAGAATATCCAAACTGGTAACACCCCAGATTACCATTAACGAGTCGCGCGCTGAAAAGCGGGCAAAGATCAAACAAGGGATGAACATGACAGATCTTTTCGACTTGGCTTTCGAATCTGCTGGCCAACCAGCATCTATTACCAGGCAGATACTAGGTATGGGCCAAGATGGGGGAACCATTCTTTTTACTAGCTACGATGAAGATACTAGGGTTCATCATCCACCACAATATCATACAATTCCATTGAATGAGATGGATACTAGTAGTCACTCTTTGGAAAGCGTTTGTATTCCCATCGGAGGCGGAATACCATTCGGAGCAGTTTATAGAATTCAGATTGCGATGAACAAAAGTCGTTTGATATTGGCTAATGGAATTCATAGGATCTACAGACTTGCGAGGGCAGGTTACAAATGGTGTCCTTTAGTGGTATGTGATCTTATTCCATTCGAACTTCCAGAGCCGTTTATAGACCTTCCGAGGGAGTTTCTTTTGAATCCTGACTCGAACCCCGCCCTCATCACAGACTTCCTTAACGATGAGGTAGTTATACCTTTGAACTACTATACATTGCTGAAAACCATACGCTTGAATTGGAATTTTGAAGAGTACTTCACTGTTCTAAAATAATACGTCAGAATACAATGGACGTTCTGATTTCTAGGTGAATCTAGGAGTGTAACAAATTTGTTTAGTTACCAGTTATACCCTTTGTAACGAACATTGAATAGCAACCAAGACCATATTCTTCGTAAATTGGCTTTGTCGCTTTGCTATCAGCACTTCCAATACAACATGGCTGCTTTACTCTACCCTTATGATCCAGTGCAAGTATAGCCCATGAATGACATTGAACCGGAGTGGTACCTACTCCTCCCAAATTGCCTTTCATCAATGATATCTGCTTCTAGTTATTGATTACAAAATTTGGATATTTCCTGCGCAATGCAATAAGTTTGTCAACGACTTTTACGTTTTTCTCCAAATGGCAACCATAAAGGATCTCCCTTGATAAATGCCGTATGAAACTGGAATGCTATCTTATTGACCTTTCCTCTCCACTCTTCAACCAAATCCTCTGCTGTAGTATAATTTAATGAATTAATAGTTGTTGAAATAAAGATGTCTTTCCAAGCTGGTTTCCCATGACCGTCATGCTCTGCTACATAATCAAGGATATTCTGCCTAGTTTTTGCATATTCCCCCTCTCCTCTGATTCTGTCATGTATTTGCTCTGTTTCATCCAGTGATACTCAGTAAAAGTACAGATTATCAATTTCTTTAAAGGAAAAGTTCCATTTGTAACAACGCAAACACTTTTAGGCATTTCATCACAGAAAACTTCAATTAGATCAGGGCGCATCGTTGGTTCACCACCAACAAGAGTAACAACGAAAAGTTTCTGTTTTGTGAAAGTCTTCCTGATTATTACCTTCCACTGTGGTACAGATACCTCTTCTTCATTCTTTCTGTTCAACCACCAGTAACAGTGGGTACAGTCTAAATTACAGATATTGACAATGTCGACAGAGCCATATAAAGCTGGTCTCATGAAAAAGCTTGATGCCTGCATACTTTGTGAATATACTTCATAAAATGGCATTTCACGGATAAGATCAGTTATTCCACGACCATGAATTAGATCTACCATAATTTAATAATATAAAACAACTAATTAATTGACGCGGTATTTTTATCTTCTTCACGCATAAAACAAATAATTCTTGACCGTTTACGAAGATTGTCGTGCTTTGATATTTCCTATACTATGTGAGTTACCAATAGTGCTAGTGGACCGGGTGGGATTTGAACCCACGGCCTCTCCCATGCCAAGGGAGCATCCTACCAGGCTAGACGATTGGACAATCGATAATAACTATCGATTTCCGGCCCGTTGATCCGATCCATTTCTAAGCCATAATGGTATGCTTAATAATCTTTGTTTATAGGATTCTGCATATTCTCTGACTATTGATTCCAACTGCTAACAAGCAAAATAGTAGAGATCTTATTGTTCTGGATAGAGTCGATCTGATATTGATGGAGGTAATGGTTTACTTTTATGCACTTCGTACTCCCTCACATCTTTCATATCCATGTCACAGAAGATATTCTTTCCAACTACCTTGATGTACTTCTTTGGAATATCCCATCGCATGTCATCGGTATCTGAAAATACAACTATTACATCGCCTGATTCTCTCACTATGTGCCCGATATAGATTCTGTCTCTAACCATTGTACCCATATTGAAAAGCGTCCATTCCCAAGACACACCTTTCTCTCCTGACTTTTCCTCTTTGTCCACGTATAATCAAATACATAACTGTGGTTGCTTTATTTGATGTTTCAAGAGCAAATGTATTGTCATATCCAATTGCTCTGTATAACATATGCGCCTTACCAGCATGCAAAATCGCATTTATACATCTCTATTTTCCCACCAGTTCTTGTGAGGTTCAAGGATAGGGTTTGAAACTATTCGATTCAGCTTCATAGCTAATGAACTATTAGAACTGGACAACTAACACGTTCTGTAACAGATCTACTAACACTTCCAAGCACGTTCATTCTCGTAATGCCGGGTAGTGGTTTACTTGCCATTACCATAACATCAACTTTTTCCTTCATAGTAAACTCTGGTATTTTCTCTAGGGGAACACCATACTCTATTACATATCTCACGGGGATGCCTAGCCTCTTGCATTCCTTCACTTTCTGTCTAAACATTTTCTCGATATCATTTTTCAGTGCTTCTTCTATCTTTGCCAGATGAACTTTGATATTTTTCCTTACCCCTATCGTTGGTGAAATCCCAAATGGTTTTGCAGGCACAGATAAGACATTTAGCAGTATAAGTTCCGACTTGAGATCCTTTGCTAAGTACTTTGCATGCTTGTATGCTTTATCTGATCTAGACGAACCGTCATGTGTACACAATATCTTGTTGTATTGCACTGAAACTCATCCCTTCCTATGCTATATAAGCAAATTTTTTAACACACATTTAAATATAATACAAATAACGGTAGCGATGTGGGTTTAAGACGATCCAAACGTAACCCTATCTTAATACCCAAGAGTACAAGTTTTTGGGAATCCAAGGCTGTCTTCAATTGTGCGGTAATTCAGCATGACGGCAAAATACACATGATATATCGTGCAATTGGAGAGTATGAACATTACATTTCAAGGCTTGGATATGCAGTAAGCGAAGATGGAGTAAACTTCACGAGGTTTGACAAACCTGTGATGGAACCAACTGTAAGATATGAACAGGGTGGGTGTGAAGACCCCAGACTAAGTAAGATAGAAGATAAAATATATATGACATACGTCGTTCTCTCATTTCCACAGAGAGAAAAAGGCATAGCAAGAACTGCTTTGGCTTCGACAAAGGATTTCTTTGAATACGATAGATATGGAATTATCACTCCTCATGAAGTTGATGATAAGGACGTTGTTCTATTCCCTGAAAAGATTAATGGAAGATATGTGATGATACACAGACCGAACTGGGTCGGAGCAAAGTATGGAACAGCAAAGCCAAGTATGTGGCTCGCATACTCTGATAACCTGCAGGAATGGTCAGGTGATAAGATCTTGATGCAACCTGTAGAAGAATGGGAAGGACGAAAGGTCGGTGTGGGTTCTCCACCAATCAAGACTAAAGATGGATGGTTGGTTTTATATCATGGTGTCGATGTAGATTTTACGTATA
>JAZFZF010000078.1:0-2151 GCA_036443875.1 Nitrososphaerales archaeon | reverse complement strand
CTCCAACGTGATCTTTTCCCTGCCACCAAGCACATGGTATGCCTCCAGTTTACTCTTCCACCTATCAGGAAAAACTCGTTTTATATGCTCATCAAGTCCTTCAGACTCTTCGAAAGTGACACCAATTATTGGCATCTTTAAACTTTCACATATTCTTTCTAGATCAATTATGTTATACATGCTTATTATCAAGCCCCCTATCATAACGAAGTTTATGTCTGTACGATCAAGGTTTTCATGCATACCAATTATAGCATCCGTGGCATCATCGCCCTTCAGGGTAGCACTGGCATAGGTTATACCATCGATGACCTTATCGCTTCTCATCACAACACCAGCAAGAACAGATTTATTTTGAGATTTGACAAAACTTTCAGCGATGCCGAGCGATCTTATAGCCTTCTTTTCAATGTGGAGATGCCTCATCTTTGTTTTCATCTATCTTGTTCGCCCTAGATACCTTGATGTGAAGCCCCATCACTATTACAATAAATGCTACACTGACCACTATCCAAGCAACGAGTGCGTTGACATCTAGCGGCATATACAAATATCTTTTTACATATACATATAAAGATGCTTTAAATGATATCAATTTTAGACGGATAAATGTCTGGTTTCCCTGCTAAAACCTTCTTTTCTTTCAAATTAGACTTCACCTCGTAATTTATTGACATTACACTGCTTACTTTTGAATGGAAAACCTGGGTCAACCTTCACTCAGCAGTATCGATAATACCATAAAGATTGCCAGAGACTTTTGGTTCACCTGCCACGAATCTCAAATTCTTAATAATTAGACTTGTCTGCTATATTTTGTAATAAAGGTGCCCATTCAAGTATTATGCTCACGATATCCATAGTTATATTAGATACTTGTTTCACAGTCTCTAACTATATTTTGCCGAACCGAGATAAAGTAAGGACGCATCCGTCTAACTAATCTTTATACCGTCTCATCGAGAGTGAAGACAAATCTCGAACCCTGAAATTCAGAGGTGCCCTCTTTCTCCCAATTGATCTTGTAGTTTTTAGCAGATTGCTTACCCAGGATCTTTATCGTTTGAGGTAAAGATTCCCACAAGTGCTCTACTTTCATTTTATCTCTAGTCATGAGCAATGAACGCCTTCTCTTCATGAGATACTTTACCGCTACATTCTTAGGCTGGTGACCTTCTACATTTATCTTCTCGCTTCCTAGTGCTATTACGAACTGTCTCTTTACCAAATCAGCAATACATATACCATATAAAGTAAAAAGTATTATTGTCTATATTCGATCATAAAGAGTATAAATTTTGTCAATCTTTCGCATATTTCTCTCATATATCTAGTCAAAAGGTATTATACATACTCAGAGCACTGATGGTGTTTCTGGACCTAAGGAATTCGAAAAATCAACGCCTGCCGAATTGAGGATAAATGTTGATGACACAATTCTTTTAACGAGAAATACCTACAGGTTAGATTAATCTCATTTATTTTTCATATACTTTCGAAAGCCTTTTGACGCAAGATCAGATACCTTATTTTCTACATCCTTGCGCATATTTTCTTTATAATTTTTGATTTTTTTGGCTATGGCAGAATGCTTTATGCCCAATATTTCACATGCAAGTATGCCAGCATTCTTAGCACCGTTTATAGCAACAGTTGCGACCGGAACACCGTTTGGCATCTGTACAATAGAAAGCAACGAATCAAATCCATCAAGCGATCTTGTTTTCATTGGCACTCCTATTACCGGCAAATCAGTTACAGAAGCAACCATACCTGGCAGATGAGCAGCACCACCAGCACCTGCAATTATAACTTTAATACCTCTCTCCCTGACAGTTTTAGCATATCGCATCATTCTTCGAGGAGTTCTATGTGCAGAAACTATTGTCAATTCATATTTTACACCAAACGATTCCAGAACTTCAGCTGCATCTCTCATTACTACAAGGTCTGAATCGCTTCCCATTATAATACCAACCAAGGGTTTATTCATTCTTCCCACTCATATTTTTAATCTTAATCAACGATCTGGCTTCTCTAGCTTTTTGAATCGCATGCTCAATATCAGGATCCACGAGAGTGATATGACCAAGTTTTCTTCCCTTCCTTGTTGTTGCCTTGCCATAAAGATGCAGGGAAGCGCCTCTAAGT
>JAZFZF010000077.1:0-4028 GCA_036443875.1 Nitrososphaerales archaeon | reverse complement strand
TTGTTTTCTTGTTTATACTTCTCATTTGTCAGTCTTCCCTTATTTCGGTTATAGTTTGTGTGTAATCTAATCAAAAAGAGAACACCATATTTCATAATATGGGTAATGATTAGTGATAGTCCTATGTAACGCACTTTACTAAACGACAGAACCAGTTAGCCAATGAACTACTGATAGTTGAAGAGTGCTGATTTAGTTGAAGAATGCTGACCAGTAAATGTCATCCAAGATTTTAACGGTAAAGAAATAGTCAAGCCTAACTTATTGTTTAAATTGAGACTTCCCTAAGGTTAGTTAAATAAGGGAATGATCACTCTCAAGATGAGCAATGTCAATTGTTCTCTCACTTCATCCTTCATCCAAGTTAGTAAATTGTACCAATAAGATCAATTAATCACGACTAATTTAGCCGGTGAACCATAGATCAAAACTCTAGGAAACTTGCAATAGGACATAACCCTATTCTTTTGACTTATTTCCTACTAAGAATTGCCGAGCGCAAGCTCCAATCGATTGTCCAGCCCTCACCATTACTTGTAACACACACGACGCTCCCAGGATCAAACCTCAACAACATCTTTCCCTGATCTCCTACAATCAACTGAGAGAGCAACCTGCTGAGATGTGGGAGATGACCTACAATCATTATCGATTCCTTGGAGTTGTTGATGATCCCCTGTGCTACGTCGACACTATCTGTGGGAGCGAGTCCCTTCACCTCTTCCATACCGTCTTTGGGTTGCATCTTACCGTATAATATTTTAGCTGACTGTTTTGCCCTGAGCTTTTCAGAATGGTAGATCTTTGAGATTTTCAACCCTAGCGAGTAGAGGTGTTCTGAAACCAAGGAAATACTATTCTCACCCCTCTCTGATAGAGATTTTGCAGGGTCCTCATCCTCTGATCGAGCTTCACCATGCCTTACAAGGTATATTTCCATAAGCTGTAAACGTATATGAATAGATTTAAAGAGTTTACCCTCTCCTATGATGGGTGAAATCTCTATAGCTGCGCGAAATTAACATACCCTAGATCAGCAATGCCGTCAGTCAAAAGCAGTTAGAAAAGCTTTACAACTTCCAATTCCAAAAATTTCGGGTTTTAATATTATTAATTGATTCATTACATAGGTTAGAGCTTGATTGCAGGCTTGCAGTAGAGTCAAGCGGTCTAGAGGCAAAGTGGATAAGCAGGCCTACTCCAAAGAAAGCCTCAAAGTTATAAGACTATCCATTAGTTTCTTGTGATCAACGTCTGATTCTGTAGTGACGTAAATCAAGTGTTTATCGTCCAACGGCATGGTGATGCGTTTAATCTTTTCATAAACTGCCAACACATAGAGTCCTTTACCAATCTTGGGTTCGAGTTCTTTGCGTAATTTCCATATAGCCCCTGCTTGCTCAAGCGATCTCTTACTTTCATCGGGGGTCAGCAGGTTCCGGACACCTTCAGGATGACCGGTATACGCTATCTTACCATCAGTATCAAATATAGTTACAAAACGAATCTTTGGATCGATCTTCACAACATCTTCATACACAGATTTATAATCCATTATTCATGATACACGACGATGGATAATAAGATTTAAGAATAGTTTAGTAATGACATTATTCTGAGGCATTATATCAATATCAGTTATGGATCCTCACGTCCTTCAAAGTAATAATAAGTATGTTGTAATTTTTTGGCCCCAGAACCAGCTTACCTTTGGGAAAAACTATTAGTCCCAACTATTATTTCAATAAGATGTAAAATACACAAAATATTTCGTGTGAAGATTACAAAGAATTTAGTTTGATTTACATTAGATTTCTGGGTTGGGTTTACTAGAATGAAGTAGAGAAAATCTGATTTGTATTTTTAGACTTGAACTCCAGAAGGGTTATAGTTCTTGGTACGCTGTAACCATACTTGTTTGGAGGGGTCTTCGTTTTTCTGTTGCCAACAAATGCCTTCCTGAAATCCTTTTCATAGCCAATCGGGGAGCTATAAAACGCGTAAAGCATGTTCTGTCCATCCTTGGATTTTGATACGTCCTTGACCATTTTATTAAACCTTACTAGTTCATCAAATGAAACCTTACCTCCAAGGGGCTTGTTTTCCCCAACAGCAATCAACCCCTGATCGCCAAAAACCGCTGCCTTCACCTTGTATACATCTCCAGACTTGCCTGCTATAGATTGATCAAACATGAGTTTTGCATGTACCCTGCTGGAAATAAAAACTCCAAATCTATAATCGGAAAATTCACCCTCCTCATCATCTTCACAATCCACAAATATTCTATGCAAAATTGTAAGCGCAGATTCATTCATGCTGGCAAGTACAGTCGTAATCTTCCCCTTCTTAGCAAGTTCTGAACCACACTTGTTCGCAACCTTCTCTAACACGAAATGAGGAAGATTGTAATTAGCCAATTTTGAGACTAGCACACTCTTTTCCATTATAACCTTAGTAGGCGTTATCAAAATTCAATCCTGCCCCCGACAAAATGCTGCATCTTGTATTTATACTCACCCATTGCTTATAACTGTTGGCAATTATGTCTTCTTCGCTGCTCACTTGCGTCTTTTTTACTTACAAAGCAGATTTACTCTCGGTTTCTTTTCTCTCTTACATGTCTTCGCTATCTGCTTAATATGGTAAAAGAATAATAGAAAACCAACAGCAGCTGTCACTGCTTCCAGTATAGTTGTGAAACGAAGACGGAACCGAGAAGTCTTAGCCTTGAACACAAGTTCTTCTAGCTTCATTTGATGAAGATTATTCACTATGCTAACAAAAACAAAGTTTTAGAATGGATGGTAGCCCGGCCCAGATTCGAACTGGGGTCCGGGGCTCCAAAGGCCCCTATGCTTGACCGCTACATTCAGCGGATTAACCTAGTCCTCTACCGGGCTTCCGGGCTGTCGTCTCTTATTATCTGACCCTTATAATTTTACTTTACATGCTGATTCTCTACCCATACAACCAATTACTAATGAATAGATATGCTTGAAGCGTCATATACAGAATTACATCTTTGTTTACACCTTCATTATTGTTAATTACATTTATCGTATTCCAAACTTAATTTACATAATGAAGTTTCATGATATCTATATCACAATAGAATTCTACATATGAAAACCTTTTAGTGCTGATAAATTCCATAAGATACGATTTGGCTGACGTGAAGGTAGTTGTCTATGGTTTTAGCACAGAAGGGTACGAGATAGCATCGAGACTTGCAAAGAAGAATGTTAACGTTGCGATCATCGATGAATCACAGGGAAGCGCAGTAACGCTACGTTCAGAAATTGCCAAGACCTATCCTAACGTGAATGCTCTTATAGAAGATGAACCGTTGCTGGGTCTGGAACCACTTGACCTAGCCGTACGAGGTGCAAGTTACCTCTTCTTTGCGCCCAGGATAAGGAAGACCGGACAGGAAGTAAAAAGCGATATTTCTACTAAATTCAAGGATGCAATTAAAGCGTTGAATAAAGGTTCATCCATAATCTACAACCTTCCCACTGGCGTGGGGGGTAATAATGAAAATATAGCGTTGATACAACATGTAACTGGCATGAAGGCGGGCTCAGACCTTAACTATTACTACATGCCCATAGGACCAGAAAAATTCGAGAATCATCCAATAGGTTCATTCAAATCGCGAACTGATAGTACCATGATAAAATTTCTAGAAGATGCTGAGGGGAAACCAAAATTAGTTGATCTTGGATCGGCTGAATTTACACATGCCATACGTGTCTTGGCTCACTATTCATACGTTGCAAGTATATTTGAGATGTGTAAGCATGTACATGATCCTGCTGCAAGGGAACAGTTGGATCAAGAGGAGTTCCGGGAAGTGTATATAGACGATATAACGAATGGTTTGTTTGACCTTCGTGCCATAAGCTATTCTCTTGAAGGTACAGGTCCTCTAATGTATCTAGTTAATGGAAGTATAAAGGGTATGGAAAACTATGTCAAATACCTAATAGATCAGGTACGCGAAGTTCTGAAGAAGAAGGAGCTAA
>JAZFZF010000076.1:0-2409 GCA_036443875.1 Nitrososphaerales archaeon | reverse complement strand
TCTCGCCTCGACGGAAGTAAGTAGGTGTCAAATTGTTGTACATATTCCCGCCAATCCGGCTTACTCCTCCCTCAATCTTGCCAGCGCAGTGCAGGTAATGACGTACGAATTACGCATGGCGCTTTCGAAAATTGAGTCTCTTCCACAATCATTAAGTGTGCCAGCTAGTTTTGAGGAAATTGAATTGTTTTACTGTCATTTGGAGCAAGCTATGATCAGCTGTGGTTTCCTTGATCCCAAGAACCCAAAACGATTAATGCAGTGCATACGCCGCTTGTTCTCTCGTGCAAGATTAGAAAAGGAGGAAGTAAACATATTACGTGGAATTCTTAACTCTTTTGAAAAGCGCACATAAGAAAGGAAGATGCTATAAAAAACACTAACAATTCTGTTGCATGATGTTAATTAAAAGGGCCGGCAAACTACAACAAGTGAATCTAATAGGTGTTTTGTAAACAAAATATATGACCAAATAAGCGAGGCTTCAAATGTTTGGTGATCCTTGACAAGGATTATCATAGATTACATAAATATTATTATTATTCAGGTCGTAATACAGTTTTACTAGGTGCAAATAATGCAATTAACAACTAAGATTCGGTTTGCATGCACTCCGTTTACCTAATACCTGTTATTTTGCGCTGCCAGATATCGAGGGTGAAACTTTGGTCACCCGTCTCGAAAAAGAAAGCTTTGCGATTGCAAGAGGTGCTGCCTGCTCGAGTGTAACCCCTGGTCAAAGCCGTGTGCTGGATGCTATGGGGGTCGAACCGATGCTGGCACGTTGTGCGGTACGTATAAGTATGGGGAGAAACAACACACAGGAACAACTTAATAACTTTCTTAAAGCGCTAAGTATCATAGTTAAAGAGTTGAGACTTATGGGTTCTGTGACGATTTAAGAACTAGAGTATCCTATTCGCCAGTTAATCAGAGAGATTTGAAACAAGAGATGCGAAGGATTCAAGGGTATTGCGAACCTTCATTCTATTCTCTGTCTATAGCCAGATAATTGCCGGAATAATGGTCACTACCAATACATATACCAACCACTGTAGGTTATTTCTGGCTAACACTCCAACATAGTGCAGGATGATGATGATGACTGCGATTAGCGCATACACAAGAAACCACATCTTTACCCTCCCGTTTTAAATCAATTTAAATTTTTCCTATATTGTAAGCATGTTCAGCGTTCTTATAGATTTTCTACAATTACATTTATGATAGCTGAAACTCAGCCTGTAGGGAAGATACGGATCTTACTAACAAAATGAAAGCTAATTTGCACTACCTATTGGAGTGGTTATGAATCTTGTCAGCAGCAATCCAAATCCATCCTGTCCGGCTAGCCCAATTTACTTTATTATTAACAAGAGTTCCATTAAAGGCTAACATGCATTCAGATACTCTCATGGCAGGCATTTCCATTGGCCCCACTTGAATACCTAATATGTTTAGATAACTTGCACATTTCCGCGTAGAATAATCGGCGAGAAAAGAACAAACTTCTTTGGATTCTCTCCTCTATAAATATATGATAAAGGGGTAACAAATTGGCACGGCCTAACTTTCAATATGAAAAACGCCAGAGAGATTTGGCAAAAAAGAAGAAACAAGAAGAAAAAAGACAGCGTAAGCTAGACAAAGCAAATACACAGCCCAATGATAATCTTAAACAATTGCTAAGTGTGACAGATACAAACGATGTGGGAAAGAGTGAATAGACCAGTGTAACTTACGCGAAAATGAAGCGTAAACATATCTACGCCATAACTGAATGAGGCCGTAAAGACATCACTGCCTGCATTCTGCAATAAATGATGGAATACGCATTAATAGTATACTTTCCGACATTTTGAAGAAAGCACACTTTTGTCGGTTGTGTATCAAGACAATAACTGCCTAAAGTTCTACTTCTAAAGAATAAATCCTAGCTAGCTCTACTTAGATAATAAAGAAGTAAATCATATTAGAGCGTATTATACCAATCGTTCCTCAAGATAATTTGGTCCGCCTAACGCATGCGATTTATGCGCTCCACGCTCTCAGCGTCGCGATGGGATTCATTGGGTCAGCGCTTATCATTACGACCTTCCTTACGGGCTGGCCGTCAATCATTGCTGTTATCATCAACTACATAAAGCGAGGTAATGTGTACGGTACCTATCTTGATTCCCATTTTGGCTGGCAGATACGTACGTTCTGGTATGCGCTATTGTGGATGACAATTGCTGTAATATTGTTCATGACAGTGATTGGCATCGTACTTGCCTACATTGTCGCGGTTGGTGCTGGTATCTGGATATCCTACCGCATCATTCGTGGCTGGATTGCGCTTAATGAAGGTAGATCTATGCCAATCTAACAGGGAAATTTAGTTTCTCCGTTGCAGTAAAAAAGAATACC
>JAZFZF010000075.1:0-5920 GCA_036443875.1 Nitrososphaerales archaeon | reverse complement strand
GAACTTGTTTTTAAATATGAGTTATATAAACAAAGATTTTTATTTAGTTTTTGTCTATAGTAAATCATGACAAAAAACTGCGGAAGACATGATAAACCTATTCCAATGTTCCCAGCTGTTATAGACTTTCATTTGCAAAAGCTGTTTATAGGCTACTACTGTATTTATTGCCATAACTTCATTCCTAAAAATAACCCAGAAATTGATGTTTATAAAAAAATGCTTGCAGAAACAGAGAAAGTAAAAGGTATAATTTGACTTAGATAAGAGAAGAAACAGAGTAAATATCATATACTTCTAGTTGTAAACAGATAGAATAGGCCTAAATGGTTTGCCTTTTCTTTGTGCTATCGCCTTTGCTGATAACTCGTCACGCATACCCCTCCTGCTAATGTCCGTGGCACGTACACTTGATGTACCGTGCTCATTAACAAATTCAATAATTATATTATCCCCGAACTTCTTATACAGTATGTTTGCAATCTGTCTGGCCATTGCTGGATAGCCGTAGCCTATTCTTACTATCTTTTTTCTCGAAGTTGTGCCCCTGATCAGCCTGCTGATCAGATCCACACCCTTCCGCACCGAGGTCACTACTTGACTCTCTATCTCCTTCTGCAGGTAAAATACCGCTATCCCTATTCTGTTACCAGGATCAATACCTACCACAAGTTGATCGTCCTGATGCGTTCCCATTAGGCTACGTAGGATCTTTGCGCGTATCAGTGCTGGTTCGTCATCTAGATCTCTGTCTATGAGCATATTCTTCCTCCCTATCAAATTCCTCTCCTCCTCCGTAGTAATCACTAGTTGCGAATTGATTAGAGCTGCTTCTTCTGGAGAGACTGAATCAAACGGCATGCCAAATGTTTTCAATGCGTTAATTATTTTGTAATATGGTTTTCCATGGACTGTAGCTACGAGCACCCTTGGAAAATTGTCAGTCCTTAAGGGCGTTTCATCAAATTGAATTCATTACGGATAACTATTAAACGTTATGCAAATTATCGTTATATTGAAAAACTTGAACTGAGAAACAATTTTTATTAATCCTAGACGTGGATTTGTTAGAACGAGTATGTAGAGGTGATGTCAGGACTTTACAAGCGAAACGAGACCTGAAACTCTTGAAGATCATCTAATTTCCTTTTCTAGGCTGCATTATATTGGGGAAAGTTAGAAATAATTTCCTCTCACTTCATGAAGATGAAGTGTTCCAGTAGGTGGGATCTTAGAGGTACTTATGTCTGTACTATTAACGGTTGTAAGACTATATACATATCTATAAGATGCAATAAAGCTATGGCTTCCTGTTCCTGTGTAATTGAATAAATTAAATCGGATATTATTCTCTATTAAAATAATAACCTTAAATTTAGGCAGAAGTGGTAGATTTGGGAATGAGTGAGGAACTCTCTCTTCCAAGTCGAAAGGTAGTGGAAGGATCCAAAAGAGCTCCACATAGAGCAATGTACAAAGCAATGGGTCTTACCGATGAAGATCTAAATAAACCAATAATCGGTGTGTCCAATACTTGCAATGAAGCAACGCCATGTAATATTCATCTTGGAAGGCTTGCAGCAAGGGCAAAAGAAGGTGTAGTGTCTGCTGCAGGCACACCAAGAGAGTTTACTACAATTGCAGTTAGTGATGGTATTTCAATGGGACATGAAGGGATGAAAGCATCTCTGGTAAGCAGAGAAGTCATAGCTGATTCTATAGAATTAATGGTACGTGCTCACCAGTATGATGGACTTGTAGGTATTGCTGGATGTGACAAGAGCTTGCCAGGTACAATGATGGGCATGGCACGGTTGAACATACCATCTGTATTCGTTTATGGAGGTACGATCATGCCAGGACTATACGAAGGGAAAAATCTCACAATACAGGACGTATTTGAAGCTGTAGGATCATATGATAGTGGACAGATAACTTTAGAGCAATTGAAGAATATTGAAAATTATGCATGTCCAGGTGCTGGTTCGTGTGCTGGAATGTATACCGCAAATACAATGGCTTCAATAAGTGAAGCATTAGGTATTGCTCTTCCCGGAAGTGCTTCTCCTCCGGCAGAAGATACCAAGAGATTAGATGTATGTTTTGATACTGGTAAAGCTGTAATGAACCTTCTGGAAAATAACATAAGAACTAGAGATATAATAACATACGAGTCTTTTGAAAATGCCATAACTGTACTAAATGCAATTGGTGGTTCGACAAACGCTGTACTGCATCTGCTTGCAATAGCCAAGGAAGTCAGAGTTAAACTTACTCTTAATGACTTTGAACGAATAAGAAAGAAAACTCCACATATTGCTGACATGCGGCCTGGAGGATCCTATATTATGATTGATCTGGATAAGATCGGAGGTGTGCCCTTACTTATGAGCAATCTCTTGGCAAAGGGGCTCTTGCATGAAAACGTTGTTACGGTAACTGGCCAAACGTTGAAGAAAAATCTTGACTCTTTTCACTTCAATGTTGATGAGAAACAGAAGGTAATAAGACCGATAAATTCACCAATTCATAAGAACGGTACGCTAAAGGTTCTTCGAGGTTCCCTGGCACCCAATGGTGCCGTGGTAAAGATAGCTTCTCTTCGAAATCTAAAGTTCAACGGAAAGGCTAAGATCTTCAACCGTGAAGAGGATGCGTTTGATGCTATAGCAAAAGGCAAGATTGTTGAGGGTGATGTATTAGTCATTAGGTATGAAGGGCCAAAAGGTGGTCCTGGAATGCGGGAGATGCTTGCAGTAACAGCTGCAATAATGGGTCATGGTCTTGGAGATAAGGTAGCATTAATCACTGATGGAAGGTTCTCTGGAGCTACAAGAGGGCTCATGATAGGGCATGTTGCCCCAGAAGCGGCTGTTGGAGGACCAATTGGATTGTTAAAGAATAATGATGTGATAAGCATAGATGCTGATAAAGGTAGACTGGACGTAGAATTATCCAAGAAGGAAATGGGGGCGAGACTGAAAAAGTGGAAACCTATCAAACCCCGATACACTAGAGGTGTAATGGCAAAGTATGCTTCTCTAGTAGGATCAGCGGCTGAAGGTGCTGTGACATACCCCCACCTTGTACAATAAAATTAATCTAATACTCTGGCAGAGGTGTTAGCTAAAATCTATGATAACCAATAAGAAGGAGCTGTTGCGTTCTGACACATGTGTTAAAGCAAGGAAGTTAGCTTTGGGCGCACTTGAAGCTGCGCTGTTGGCAGCTGATCCGAAGATAGCTGTAAAGAAGAATGTGATCTTGAAAGACAATGAATTGCATATAACAAATGAATTGTACCAACTTGATTTCGATCATGTATATGTGATAGGTGCGGGAAAAGCGTCCGGGTATATGGCAGAGGCATTCAACGAGATACTGCATAGTGAGATAACAAGTGGTCTTGTTATAATTCCAGATAATTTCAAGATAAAATTACGAACCGGAAATATTAAACTATGGCGTGGGACGCATCCAATTCCAAGCAAAAAGGGAGTTGTAGGCACGTTGAAGATATTCGAACTTGTGAAAAATGCCACTGCTAAAGACCTTGTTATCTGTCTGATCTCTGGTGGTGGTTCGGCACTAATGCCGTTGCCTTACAATGGTATCACAATTGTGCAAAAGCAAAAAATTACCAATAATCTGTTACGGTCAGGTGCGACAATAGACGAGATCAATGCTATACGAAAACATATTTCTGCTGTAAAGGGTGGTAGACTCGCGGAACTAATTTCAAACTCTACCTTGGTCTCGCTTATAATCTCTGATGTGGTGGGAGACAGGCTTGATACCATAGCTTCAGGCCCAACAGCCCCTGACAACAGCACATTCGCCGATACCCAACAGGTTCTGAAGAAGTATGGTCTATGGAACAATTTGGATAGAAGTATTAAGAACGTGATAGAAAGTGGATTATCAGGAAGCATACCAGAAACCCCAAAAGACGGCAGCAAAGTCTTCAGAAATGTTAGAAACTTCATAATAGGGAACAACCAGCTCTCATGCAATGCTGCTCTTAATTATCTTGGTTCGAAAGGAGTGAACTCTACTGTTCTTACAAGCTTCATGCAGGGCGAGGCCAGGGAGGTTGGTGTTATTGCCTCATCTATAGCTAGGCAGATCAACACTCAGCCTCTTGTAAAACCGACATCGATTATTATGGGAGGTGAAACGACTGTGACCGTCAGAGGAAATGGTCGTGGAGGGAGGAATCAGGAGTTGGTACTTTCTGCAGCAAGTAGCATAAGCGACCTAAATAATATTGCTATAGCATCAATAGGTACCGATGGGATCGATGGAAATTCGGATGCTGCTGGAGCTATAGTGGACTCTACGACGACTAGAAGAGCTCAGCAAAAGAAAATTCTACCTATGAAATATTTAACTAACAATGATTCAAATACTTTCTTCAAGAAATTGAACGATGTTATAATAACTGGTCTTACGGGCACCAATGTTGAAGACATACTTGTAATAGTATCAGTATAAATTCAATTATGCTTGCACGATCAGATCAGTTCGTGGTACCTTGTTTGTAAGTGGAACTGGTGTTGATACACTCTCCCACAAAAACACCTCTACAGTAAAACTTCCCGCTTCATCTGGGACCCATGACTGGGCTGCAGCAAGCGTTTCACTCGCAGGCAGAATGCCACTTATCCAAGACAATGATATGGTAATGCCATCAGCGTCTTTTATCAATACTAGGAAAGCGAACGGCTGTTTTTCATCAAGGATGTTTCTCACATCTGCCTGAAAAAGTACTTGCTGACCGATAAAGATCTCATCCAATTTTTGCCCTAACGTATCTACAGCCATAAGCCCACCAACCACAGCTTTACCAGATAATTTTACATCGAATTCTAACGAAGCAGTGGCTAGATTATATGCATAAGAAGCTTCTACTCTATACTTTCCTGCCTTCACATTTTTACCAAGCAATTCACCGGCCTCGACAGTAAATGTTCCATCAGTGGCAATACTTTGTGCATTTATCGGTACAAACTGCCAAAGCGTATTGTTAAAGCCATAAATCCTAATTTCTATAGGGGCTAGGATACGGGGTGTAACCTTACCTGAAACAATTACAAAATCTCCAAGGTCATAGGTCTCTTTATCCAGACTTATTGTTATGATAGGTTTCTCTTTGACCTCAAAGCTTGTATTTGCTATGAAAGTCTTGTATGTAGACTCGACCGTATGAATACCTAACGCTGATGCCTCTGCTCCTTCAAGCTTAAACTCAACCGTGTATGAACCCTCTTCGTCTAGATTAGCAGTTAACTCCCGATATACCTGGTCAGTAGGGTTTGTTACTTTTACTGATACTTTGTCATCTGCTGTAAAAGATCCGGTAACATTGCCAAACAAAGTAACAGTCATGCCTACGCTGTATATTCCCTTAAAGGCTGAGACGGTTAGAGGCTCATCTTGAGCATAAATATCTGTATGCATTGTGGTTAGGGAGATCATTAAGGTCATCAGTAATGAAATAACTAGGAAACCTCTCATACGATTCATGTCAATGGGTTATATTCAACTGTTATTTAAGCACTCAGATTCGTTTAAGTTTATTATGAGTTTTGATCCTTTTATGAAACTAGATAATAAACAATCGCTAAAAAATGCAATTTACTATTGTTTAAAAGGTTCTACATATTAGTGAAGAGGAAGTTTGAAAGTTGAAAAGGTCCCACGATCTACATATCGTTTCAAAGGTTAGGAATTCAAGATTGGTCACTCTATGCTGGGCATCTTTACTCCATGCTGATATAACGTCTTATACACTTCTGGGAGAGAATAGACAAACCCTACATGTACACAGTCGTTCTTCTCGTCAAGCATGCAGTAAAGTTCTCCGTTTTTGATTTGCACTTCTGCAATCCTGTTCTTCTTGCTATCCTTTAAGACAACC
>JAZFZF010000074.1:0-3034 GCA_036443875.1 Nitrososphaerales archaeon | reverse complement strand
AACACCCTCCTTACAACACCCGAAGAATGAACAGTGCCAATAAGATTTGTCCAAATATTGTTAAGCTAACCTAAGTTTTCGGTCGTCATCTTGGTACACTATTCTTTTTGATGGTCTAGGGGTTATTTTGGGTCGTCATGTCGGTACACTGTATTCTTGTTTTTAATGGAATAACCCTCAAAAAACTTGGTATGCACATCGACATGCTGTATTATCTTCATTAAGATTTGTCCAAATATTGTTGGGTTAACCTATTTTCCGGTATACAAGTTGACATCCCGTATTAATATCCCATTTCAATTGCAAGGGGGGGAGACTTTTTAAAAGACTATAGGAATAGGCTATTCACAATTTATTGAGAGTTTTATTGATAAAGTCTTACGACAAAGCATCATGTTTTTGTACGTAAAGAGGGGGGACACTTTTATTGATATTTTGAGGGTAGATTATCAATGTAAGACGTTGAAAATCTAGGATCAATTGTTGACATGGAAGAATTGTAATGAATGAGGCAATATTCTCCGATACCCTAGGTAATGGCGCCGGGAGAGGGATTTGAACCCTCGCGACCATTGCTGGTCATAGGCTCTCTGCCGATTCCAGGCTTAGGCTAGATCATCTACCTCCTCCCAGGCTAGAGCACCCCGGCTTAGTTTAGCGTGACTTTGCATACAAATAAAGCTTGATTTGTCTCGCGTAGTTCATCTTCGCGATTGGAACATTGCTAACCAACCAATCATCCAATCAATCAACCAATCATCCAATCAATCAACCAATCATCCAATCAACCAATCAATAACCTTCCTGACTTCATGACCTCTATACCAGGAATAGTAATATCACACTCGTCAAGAATGAAATCTATGTGAGTGTTGGATTTCCAGTCAGCATTTGTCTCCGATGCATACGGATCACCAAACGCGATATGCACCCTAGCTTTCTCGTCCTGTAGCAGATTACCTATTAATGGCTGGTTCATCAAAGAAAGATTCGTGGGAATAGCGAATTCTGAAGCTCTGTTACTGTTTTCATCAGTTCTAAGATACCGCAAGAGTTCCTCCTTCAATTCTTTATCTTTGCATTTGACATTATCCAGATCTATTCTTGAATTTTTGATCACAAAACGAACCTTGTCCTGCAGATAACCATACCTCTTAGCAAACCAATCCCCAAGCTCAGAAACTACAATTGTACCATTGACATTGTATGGTGTTGTAAATACCTCTCCGTCAGGAAGATTCCCCCACATACCTTTTTCATGAAATATACCATGGCTAGGAACCCATCTCCAATTCTTGTTGAATACCAAATCTAATGAAGTACCATCTGAACTTGTAACATGTATATCGGTAACATCCTTAACGGTTTCACAAATCCTCATCGTTGTCTTGTAGATTAGATTGTAATCAGTACACATCCCTTGTTCCATTATTTCATTGGTTAATCCTGGCATATGGGCATGTCTGGCATACTTCAAGGCCTCATTTCTGAAGAGTGTCCTAAATTTGAGTTCTCCATCATACATTTGTGCTATCCAGAAGGTAACAGTAGCGTCTGGGAGTGCCTTGATTATTTCTGCTGGAAGTCCTTTCATTGGTCTTGAAGCAAAATCCTCCAAAACAAATGTCATGCTATTTGTTATAGATTTAGCAATTGTATGGATAGCACCTGCAGCTTCTTTGGTATGGCGATCAGTTACTATCAGAACTCTATCTAACTCATTAACTCCCATGCATGTTCTTACTGCATTTGTTGCGCCTTCGACCAGGGTGCCCATCGCAATTCATACGCAGATACAAGAATAAACTTATTGAAAGATAAACTTCGTGCCTACACTGTTCTGGATAAATGCATCAGGCAGTGTATCCACGATCTTATGTGTGGACTTCCATCCAGTGCAGTGCGAAGGGACGATATATCTGGGCTTTATCTTCTGCAGGTCTTCAACTGTAGGTTTGATAATCTTCTCAAATATACTACCACTAAGATGGAAGCCCCCTAGAACAGCATAAACGTCGTCTATGTTAGTTACATGCTTAGCATAGTTGATTGTGTTGATTATTCCAGCATGACCACAGCCAGTTATAACTACGATACCCTTTCCCTCAACATTCACTACCAATGCCTGATCATCTTTGATGAGCGGATCTGGCTGCAATTCGCCATCAATTTCCGCATAATGAATAGGGAAGCCCTTTTCAAAATCAGTTGTCCGTTCTATTTCACCCGTAGCTAGTATTGAATCACCCATTACATACGGTTCCCTTGTTCTTTTGAGATCAGCACCATTTCTCGCAAGTTCATCTTCGTTTAGAAGGGGGAACCTCATCTTCTCTCCATTGGGGAATACCAAATATCTTTTGAGAAAGGCATCAGGATGCAAAATTAATGGTATTTTGCGGTTCATTCGTTTCAACGCAGACAGAAGACCTGCAAAGTGATCCTTGTGTCCATGACTTAGCACAATAGCATCTATACCCTCAAGGCTAATGCCTAGCCTATCGATATTGTAAAGAATACCTGTATCACTAACACCAGCATCGAATATTATGCGTTGTCTTGAATCTCCATGAATATCAACCAGTGCTGAGAAACCGTGTTCTGCCCTCAATTGTGGCAACA
Organism: Nitrososphaerales archaeon; assembly: GCA_036443875.1. GTDB lineage: Archaea > Thermoproteota > Nitrososphaeria > Nitrososphaerales > UBA213 > JAZFZF01. The sequence goes on along the minus strand of JAZFZF010000074.1, from coordinate 412 downwards.
TCATACCATCTGCGTATAGCGGAGGTCTCTTTGCAACTGCACTGCTATCTAACAATAGATCTGTTACGTTATCCATCAGTATAGTGATCTCGACCTTGCTTACTGGTTTTATCAAACTTTTTAAGAAATGTGGTGCTGGGATTTAAATGGTTGATTCTATCGTGTCACATAGCTATACATTCATCTACCCATCGTGTCGGTGCTTTCATTTTTGACTTTCTTTAGTTATGCTTTAGAATTCTTCTTCCACTCCATAAGTGACGGGCTTGAAAGATGCATCGAGGGGATATATAAACATCGTATTCCTGCCAAAATCAATGAAGTTTAGTCTTATCAACTCATCAATTCGGTGTGATGCTTAGATGCTTGCATTAATAATGGCTGGTGGAATCGGTAGAAGGATGGTATCTAA
>JAZFZF010000073.1:0-7158 GCA_036443875.1 Nitrososphaerales archaeon | reverse complement strand
ATCAGATAACGATATACTCGCAGTTACTGTGTGTATGGCGGACTCGTTGGATCACAGGTTAGGGAAAGATTCTGCAGAGATGCTAAATGTCAGACATGAAAGTGTATTGGTCGATGAAAATACTGTGAAGAATTGCCTTAAAGATCTGAAGAGAGTTATGCAATTTAAGAATGCAATGCATGCAAGCATTGCATGTGTCATTCATATTCTAGCAAAGTACACGAAAGAAAAGAACTATGACATACTTATGCTAGGGCAGCTTGCAGATGAATTATTTGGTGGATATGCTAGATATCTTAAATATCTTAGGAGTTCTGCGAGTAAAGTTAGGAATGCAATGTTCAGCGATGTGAAGAACGCGTATAGAGATAACTTTGAGAGGGACGAATTGGCCTCATCGTTCTACACTAGATTGTTATTGCCATATACTGCGTTGGACTTTGTAAGATATGCCGTAACAATTCCGTTAAAGATGAAGTTAGAGAAATCAGGCACACGGAAGATCATGTTACGCGAAGTGGCAAAAAACCTTGGCGTACCCGACACAATTTTATACAGGGACAAAAAAGCAATGCAGTTCAGTAGTGGTATCTACAAAGTAGTAAGTAAAATGAATCCATAGGCAAATCTGAACTTATATAAGTAGAACACCGTATATGCTAGGTTGTGAGGAAAGGGACGGTCATAAGTGACAGCGATTTCCGCTACATAGATGGTAAGGGCAATCTCATAAGGAGTAGAGCAGAATTATCAATAGCAAAGTTGCTGCAGTACCTTGGTATTGATTATGAATACTATATCAAACTGGATGATGGTTCAGGCATGAGGGTTGATTTCAGAACGAAGATGGGACTAATTGAAGTGATTGACAGCCAGGAAGATGAGAATAAATTTTTGCAGATTATGAAGAGCAGCAACGAAAGAGTGATTGCTTTGGGACAGTCCAAGTATACAAGCAAGATTGATGAGATAGGTTCATTCTTCTCGTATGATAATGAGAACATTCAGACAGCTTCAATCTTTATTGAAGACCCATCATTGTCATTCGACTATGCACATATACTTCCTCTGGTGGAAAAATGTTCTGTCTTACATGGACATACATCTTCAATAATGGTTGAGATAATTGGAAATATGAAGAACAATATGGTAATAGATTTCGGAGATGCTAAAAGAATAATAAAATCAACCCTTGGTGCGCTGGATCACAAATTCTTCATTAATAAGAAGTACTTGATAGGTGAGGACGATCAACACTTCAGGGTCTCTTTTGAAGGGCCACAGGGTCTCTTTGATCTGAAAGTTCCAAAGAGTACGACATACATACTCAATGGTGAAGCTACCGTAGAAAATTTGTCGGTGGAGATTATAAGGTTGCTTGTACCAAATATGCCCATCAACGTCGCGGCATTGGGTGTTTACATCTACGAAGGTGTTAGCAAGGGCGCGCATATAATCTCAAAGGTCTATAACGATGAGCGATAAGTCAATTGTGCTTCTTTCTGGCGGCTTGGATTCAACAACCTGTCTGTACTGGGCTAAGAAGCAGTATGATGTCTTCGCGTTAACATTCAACTATTATGATAGGTGGATAAGGGAAATTGAATCTGCAAGGGAGTTAAGCAAGAGTGCAAACGTAAAACTGATTGAAATAGAAATTCCTTTCGTAAAAGAGGCATTCAATGTTCTTGGATACGAGGGCGAATACGTAAAGAACGGAGACGTGAGATGGCCATTCTATATACCTGCAAAAAACCTCATCTTCTATTCAATAGCAGCGCATTACGCGGAGTACATCAACGCAAGATGGATAGTTGGTGGACACAACAAGGAAGACATACAGTTTTACACCGATGCTACGAAGGATTACATAAGGGTGTTGAACAGGTTGTTTAGAGATGGTTGTATGTTATGCAACGGATCTCCTTACCAAGTCAAAGCCCCTCTGGCAGATCTCGATAGGATTCAAGTTATCCAATTTGCAATGGATATGAATGTACCACTAGAGCTTACATGGAGCTGTCATGTCAAGACGCAAAGACATTGTGGAAAGTGTTATGGCTGCAGATCAAGGATGGAAGCATTCAAAACGCTGGGAGCCAAAGATCCTGTCGAGTATGAATGAATTTTAAATTACAAAATAGTGAGATAGGTTTAAAAATAGTTGAGTTAAAAATAAAGGTTAGAGTTTCTTGAATATTTTACTATCAGCACCAACTACACCATGTTCGACTATTGGACTTTCATTCAATGCATGGGCAATTGCCTGGTTGCTTAACTGCACTGCTTCATCAACCTTCATATCTGCACTGTAATCGTGTTGTATCACATCTAACGCTTTGTCAGATTCCTGGCCGATTGCAAATGCCTATCCCTTGAAGAATGTCCCACTAGGATCAACTTGGTACATCTGTATACCAGTTGGATCAGTGCCTGCTAAGAGTACCGATGCTGCTTGTGGCCTTACGGCGTATATCGTATAGCTGTGCAGGGATGTACCAATGTGTTTTGCCAGTGAACCAACATCGATTGGAGTTTCATAGACTAACCTATGTCTCTGGGCTTCAAGCCTCAATTCATCTGTCAGTCTCAATACGTCGCCAATGTACCCTGACCCTGTCGCCCCTACATGTTCATCTATTGGAAATACTTTTTCAGAGGGTTCTACTAGAGGCCTGATTGGTTTTATGTGACTCGATAGCAGAGCAAACTCTTCTGTTTTGAGTCCTATGGTAGTCGAACCTCTACTTACAGCTTCTAATGCACTATCTACTAGCACTAATCTTCCTTGAGGGTCATAGTAGTATGGATACTTGCTAAAGTTTTGATCTGACATTATCTTACCTCCTTTGTCAACAGCACAGGAATCTCCAGCACATCAACACCGTTACCAGAACCTGGATCGCGTTCAATCGCAGCTAAAACTGCTTTTGACGCAAGTGTCTTTACTTCATTAATTTTCATGTTCTGATTGTAACTGCTTTCCAGTACACCGTATGCAATTGGAGAACCAGAACCGGATGACGCAAAGTCTTCTTCTGTTATCGCTCCGCTCATATCTGCCGAATATACATGAGGACCATTTGAATCGACACCAGCAACCAGAAGCTCAACGAAGTATGGTGTATAGCTCTTCAATCCTGAATAAGCCAGATTTGCAATCAGCCTGGCTGATTCTCTCACAGTCAATTGAAAGCCTCGCCTTAACTCCGTAAGTTTGCGCTCTGCTTTTGCCATCTTTATCATATATTCTGCATCAGATAATTGTCCAGCAATTGCCATTCCAAGCGTATCATCGACCTTATAGATCTTCTGAGTTATCTTTGAGCCTATGAAGAATCCCTTACTCGCCCTTCTATCCGAGGAAAGAATTACCCCATTGTTACTCCTTATCGCTACTATAGTTGTCATTGCATATACTATAGAATAGGCTATATTAGTTGACTATGGATTGCTGAAATTGGTCACATCAATTAGCTACTTTATTGTTTGAAAAAGTGTATGACGATAAGCTATTGTACTGGTTTTTGTACAGTTTGGATACATATTCGAATATTTTGTACGCACAAACCATAGCGTCTACTTTATCCTTGTCACCATTAGCATTTGTTTCTATGATTATGTAATTGCCAACAATTCTAAGGTTAAGTTGAAATGAACCATCTTCGCTTATCCACTGCAGCACATGGCTCCTTTCACCGTCTACCATCCCTAACCATCTTAAGTTTTTGAACCATCTGCCAGCTAGCTTATCAACTATACTGCTAACATCAATCTTTGATGGTATGTATGTCTGCAGGAGCGGCACGTATGCAATCATTGAATTACCCGTATTTCCTTTTACTAGAAACCCCCCTTCACTGCTCAGCTTGTAGCCTAACTGCGATTTCTCTATAAGACCCAACTCATCTAGTCTATGAAGTGAGCGTGACATACTTTCCTGATGAATGCCGAGCTTTCTCATGAGACCTCTGAAAGTGTAGCTTGATCTGTCTTCTCTCAATATCTCAAGAACTTTGTGATCGTTGGACCTTACATCTATATCTTCAACAATAATACTGTCTTGTTGAGTATTTGATGAATTAATCATAGCATCATCTAGATACGTCTCATCATTTCCATGTTCGTTCACAAATGCTTCTGGCTGTTTTACCATCGTGTGTGTAAGTTAGCACTAAAGTGTGATATAAGTCAAGTCGCACATGCATCTATTTATAACACGAGTATCTTGCTTTGCAATTGTATCGTATGGAACCAAAAATAAAGGAAAAGGCATGGGACCCCAATATCGAGCAAAGCATCCTGAAGAGATGGGAAGATGAGCATTTGCACAAGTTCGATGTAAATGCTGGTAAACCGTTTGTAATCGATACACCACCACCATATCCTTCGGGCAGGCCTTGGCACATAGGTGCTGCGGCGCACTATGCGCAGATAGATATGATTGCAAGGACCTCGAAAATGTTAGGTCGCAATGTGTTGTTTCCTATAGGAATAGACAGAAATGGTCTGCCTGTTGAGATTTACACAGAAAAGAAGTATAACATAAGCATGCGACACACTGAACGAGAAAAATTTTTGGAGCTCTGCAAGTCCGCATTGGATGATCTTGAAGCAGAAATGATACAGATAATGAAGAATATGGGACTAGCCAATGATTTCAGTAAATATTACCGTACAGACTCCGATGAATACAGAGCACTAACGCAGACAACATTCATAGAATTGTGGAATAGAGGTTTGATTTATGAATCAAACAGACCAAACAATTACTGCACGATCTGTGGTTCGACGATAGCAGATGCAGAGGTTGCTCACGAGGAGATACTGTCGAGGCTGGTATACATAAAGTTTAGATTGGAGGAGAAAAATGCTGAACTGGTAATTGCAACTACCAGACCAGAACTTTTATGCTCGTGTCAAGCAGTGATCGTAAACCCTGATGATAAAAGGTATAGGGATATTCATGGAATGCATGCTGTGGTTCCACTATTCAATAGAGAAGTTGTGATAAAGGCACATCCCGCAGCCAACCCAGAGTTCGGTTCCGGCGCTGTGATGATCTGCAGTTACGGCGATTATACAGACGTACAATTATTCAGAGAATTTGGACTTCAGGAAATAGTTGCCTTGAATGAAAATGGCATGATGACTGAAAATGCCAAAGACTATGCGGGTTCGCATGTCAGCAAGGCAAGGAAGCAGATAATACAGGATCTGACAAGTAAAGATCTGCTTGTTAAGGAGGAGAAGATTATGCACAGCACACCAATCTGCGAGAGGCATAAAACTCCAATAGAGATCATTCCCATGAACGAGTATTACTTGAAGCAGATCGATTTTATTCCAACATTGCAGCAGTTCGCGAACAAGATGAAGTTTCATCCTGACATGCACAAGCATATTTTACTGAATTGGTTGAATTCTATAGCGATAGACTGGCCAGTATCAAGACGAAGATTCTATGGGACAGAGATACCTATATGGTACTGCGAAAAATGCAATAAGCCCAACTTACCGGAACCTGGTAAATACTACAGACCATGGAAAGAGGATCCACCTTTCAAGAGCTGCAAGTATTGCAACGGAACGAAATTCAAAGGTGACGACAGGACATTTGATACATGGATGGATTCTAGCATCTCACCTTTATTCGTTACAAAATATAGAAGTGATGAGAAATTCTTCAACACAACATATCCTACCATGATAAGACCTCAAGCTAAAGATATTGTCAGAACATGGTTACACTATACGGTGTTGCGATGTTACCAGTTAACAGGCAAGGCACCGTTTGAGCGGGTGTGGATAATGGGCTATGGTGTTGATGAAAAGGGAGAAAGGATGAGCAAAAGCAAGGGCAATGTAATAGATCCATTCCCAATAATCAAAAAGTATGGTGCAGATACCTTCAGGTTCTGGAGTGCAAGCGAAGTTAATTTGGGTTATGATTTTCGCTGCTCCGAACAGAAGATATCTGGCACACAAAAATTTTTAACAAAACTATGGAACATAGCAAGATTCATCTCATCATTCCCATTGTACGATATGACGAACACTTATCCTAGTGATAAATGGATCCTAGGCGAATTATCATCCTTGATAGAAGAATGCAGAAAAGGGTATGAAGAGTTTAACTTCTTTATACCCGCTACCGCGATAAGAGAATTCACATGGAACGTTTTTGCTGCACATTATCTAGAAATGGTAAAGGCTAGAGTATATGGGTTGGGATTCGATGAAGAAGAAAAGGCAGCGGGGTGGTACACCTTGCATAAATCCTTCTCTACCATACTGCTCTTGTTATCACCTATCGTTCCATTCATAACAGATCACTTATGGCGTTCACTGTACTCAAACAACAGCATACACAGTCAAAAGTTCCCAGAACCCATATGGAGTAGGGACCTAACGAATTATACGAAACAAATTTCAGATTTCAATTCTCTCGTATGGAATAGCAAAAAGGGAAAGGGGATGTCGCTCAAAGATCCCATAAGCATTAACGTACCAAACCAACTAGAACCATTCAGAAAGGATCTAGTATCGATGCATAAAATAAAATAACTTTCTCAACAGCTATACTGATTAAGTACGGCGATGTTAGATTTTGTGTGAAAGCTACGGTAATACACGAACACGGCGGTACTGATAAATTAATTTATGAAGATATTGAGGATCCAAAACCTTCAAAAAATGAGGTGTTGGTAAAGGTCAAAACCTGTGCTGTAAACCATCTGGATATATGGGTCAGGCAAGGGCTTCCTGGTAAGGTACTGCAATTCCCACACATACTTGGTTGTGATATTGCCGGTGAAATTGCAAACAAGAACAGAGATTTTCCGATGAGAAGCAGTGTAATGGTTTATCCGGGGCTAAGTTGCGGTAAATGTTCCTATTGCAAAGAAGCAAAAGAAAATCTATGTATCGGGTTTTCTATAATAGGTGGCTTCAACGATGTTCAGGGTGGTTACGCAGAATACGTGAGAGTTCCATCAAGAAATATCTTAAAGATACCATCACAGTTCAGTTTTGACGAATCTGCATGTCTAGGCGTATCATATCTAGTTTCATGGAATATGTTGAATAGCACCAACGTAGGCAGAGGAACAACTTTGCTTGTGTACGGTGCAGGTAGTGGTGTAGGTTCAGCTACAA
>JAZFZF010000072.1:0-2748 GCA_036443875.1 Nitrososphaerales archaeon | reverse complement strand
ATTAATAGGCTGGACGTTTGGTGATCTGTGGGTCAAACGTCTTTTCGCAATTTAGAAATTTGCCAAATAAAAGAAGAATAGAAAAATTCGTATTTGATAATAAGGTTAAATAATTCAGGAAGGTCAGAAGCAAGGTGTACGCCATATTTGTAACCGGGACAGCCGGATCCGGCAAGTCGTTACTCACATCACGATTAATCGAATGGTATGCGAGTAATAATGCATATGTTGTTGCACTGAATCTAGATCCGGGAGCTGTTAGTCTTCCATACGATCCTGCTGTAGATGTAAGGGACTACGTTGATATTGATACCATAATGCAGTCATACACCTTGGGACCGAATGGAGCTCTCATAATGGCTAGTGATATGATAGCTACCAAACTGTTTGATATACAAAATGCAGTTGACGAAGTAAACCCAGATTATATTATAATTGATACTCCTGGACAGCTGGAATTATTTGCGTATAGGGAAAGTGGACCTTTTTTTATCTCCAATTTTTCATGTGAAAACAAAGCTGCGATATTTTTGTTCGATGGAATGATGGTATCCTCACCAACAAACTTTGTTTCCATTGGACTGCTTGCAACGTCAATACGTTTACGGTTACACATACCACAAATCAATATTTTATCAAAGATCGATATGATGCAGGAGAAGAAGAATGTACTTGCGTGGTCATCAAATACTGCCTTGTTAGAACAAGCAATTTCTGGAGAAAAAGATAGTGAAAATTATTTGCTCAATATGAGATTGGTAAAGAGTGCTTTGAGGGGAGAGTTTTCAATGGGATTGCTGCCAGTTTCTAGTGCGACTGCTGAAGGAATGATAAATCTTGGTGCTACACTTGGTAGAATCTTTAGTATGGGAGAGGAAGTGGTAGATTAGTGACAGATAAAGTAACAACATGTGCGCCATCATCAACAGCTAATATAGGGCCAGGTTTTGATGTGTTCGGTCTTGCACTTGACGCGTTTTATGATACAGTGACACTCGAAGTTATAAAATCACACTACGTACAGGTAGAAGTATGTGGCAAATACGGAAACACAGTTCCATCGCAGACAGAAGATAACGCCGCTGGACTGGTTATCCAGAAAATGGTTGAGGAACATAGTATAGAAAATGGCTTAAAGGTAACAGTAGAAAAAGGTGTGCCCGCCGGTTTTGGCCTTGGCAGTTCTGCTGCATCTGCAGCCGCAGCTGCGCTCGCATTTAACGCAATGTTCAATCTAAATCTAGATAAAAATTCATTGGTTAGGCATGCTGCCATGGGTGAGGTTGCTACTGCTGGTACTATGCATTATGACAACGTATCCGCATCATTACTTGGTAGTTTTGTAATAGTAACAATGGAACCATTGAACATTGTAAAAATAGATACGCCGAAAGATCTATCACTCTGTATTGCAATTCCAAAGGTAGAGGTACCTAAAAAGAAGACCGGGATTGCGAGAAGTGTTTTACCAGCACAGGTTTCCCTCAAACAAGTAACCAGCAATGTTGCTAATGCATGCACAATAGTAGCGGGCTTCATGCTTGGGGATGTTGACCTTATTTCCAACGCTGTTAACGACGTTATAGTTGAACCTGCAAGGATACATTTGATTCCTGGTTACGAACAAGTGAAGAAGAATGCGTTGGATGCTGGTGCACTTGCTGTCACAATTAGCGGGGCAGGACCAGCGATGATAGCTTTCACAAAAACTGGACAAGATTTTGAAAAGATCTGTAGGAAAATGGAAGAAGGGTTCAAGAATGCTGATGTTTATGCTGAAGCTGTTGTATGCAAACCCAGTGATGGAGCAAAAGTCATTTAATTGAAATGAATTTAACTAGACTTTATGCGGTGCCAGTTCTCTTTTGATCAAAATTGAAACTCCACGTATGTATCCACGTGCTATTGAAGACAGACTCTGAGAAGAATACCAGATCCAGCCGAGAACTTAGCAATCCTTGCATCTTTTGACTGCTTCCCATTCCGACAGGCTCCATAGTTCATCAACATCATGTTCCAATAAACTGAAAGTGCGATCAGGTGTATGATACTTCCGACACGGCACCATTACGGTGTCGTCACCATTAACATAGACGCTCTTCCACACACCACATTCATCGAACATGATTCTTCCGTGTTCCTTGATCTGCTGCCAGTACAATGGTGGTATCAGTATTATTGGGTTGTTGTTAGTGTGCATATAGTTCAAAACAATTGCAAACTTTTACTACTGTTTCTCTCCCTGGCATGAGTGAATAGCTAACATCGGATCTGTCTTCCACGAATGTTAGACCAACAGTGTGCACATCCAGTTCTCCGTTCTTACGAAATCAAAATATTCACCTGTGATGAATTCTTCTACATTCCATTTAGTTATTACAGAATTTAGATAGTGTTTTATCTTATAGTCACTTAACATCTTCACGTTTTCCATTAGGAGTATTTCTCAGAAAGCAGTTCTGAAGAAACTCCACCTCGCACTTGGAGGGAAGGGTATGGTAATTGTGCTTGATGACGCTGATCTTGAACTCGCAGCGAAGAGCTGCGTTGACGGTGCATTGAAGAATGCGGGACAGCGTTGTGATGCAGCGAGTGCAGTTTTAGTGCAGGAACTTGTGGCTGATGAATTTGTCAGCAAAGTTATGAGGCATATAGATTCACGGAAGGTTGGCGACCCCAGGGATGAAAGCATCAATATGGACCCGCTGATCAGTGAGGGGGCGGCTGCGTATGTTGAAGAACTTGTCA
>JAZFZF010000071.1:0-5477 GCA_036443875.1 Nitrososphaerales archaeon | reverse complement strand
CTTCCCAAGCCAATTGCGCGGGTTCGAATGCTCTGCACTTTTGAGTGTGGGTCGAAACTCCCGCATCCCGCATACAACTTACTTTATTGTTGACAAATTGTTGACGGGTAATAGTAACTTGACCCTTTACAATGCCCTTTAGCAGTTCACCTATACTTTTCAAATTATTATTAAATAATACATCATTTAATTTCGCTAGTTCTTCTTCTTTCAATCTAGCGCCGACAGTTCTGCCGTATTTGTTGACTGTCAATGTTGGGCGACCCTATACTAACAATTATTTAAATGGCGCTTAGTTTGGGCTAATGTTGAATGGTTATTGTGATGATTGAAATGATAGTATAATGTACTAAGATTGGCCCGGATGTTCTCCACTTGCGAACATAGTCATAGCTGCCTTTCTTTTAGTTTCCATCTCTTCTGGACTCATCTTAATTTGCTTCGAGACAGACCAGTGATGTCCAAAGGGATCAACCAGTTGCCCATAGCGCTCACCCCAAAATTGATTATCAATTGGCACCACAACTTTTGCTCCTGCAGATATAGCTTGTTCCCATAGCTTATCCACATCATGTACGTAGATATGCAAAGCCACAGTGCTTGTACCAAGTGATGCGGGCGACCTATGAGCAGAACCTTCAAACTCATCCGATAACATAACAATTGAGTTACCGATTTTAATCTGTGCATGCATAATCTTGCCGTCAGGCATATTATGCCGAATAATCTCCTTCGCATCGAACGCTTTCTTGTAGAATTCGATCGCCTGATCTGCTCCGTTCAGCACCAAGTACGGAGTTACAGTACTAAAGCCAGATGGAATTGGTCTTACTTGCTTGGACTTTGAGGTTCTTTTATTATCTGTCTTCTTGCGAATCAATTTGTAAAATTCGAAGTCTCGCTATTTATAGATTATTGTTCATTGTTTGCTAAATAACTAAGCATTGAAAGTCTATACAATCCTCATCTCTTCATTTCACGTGTAAGGTGCTAGTCGATTACGTATAGGTTTTTTGATTGGATCAATCAAAGCGTAATAAAACACATATTCATTTATGCGAGAAGATAACTCGCTACTCGATGGGAAGTAGAAGGAGATACGTTCCACGAGTCTTCACATGCTAGATCTGTGACAAGCAAGTGTCCAAAATATGATTATTATGGTAGAATAAGAATCAAGAGGGTACAAGACGATATAGAGTTTATTTGCTCTAACTGTGGACATCATTGGAAGTCATAAAATTAAGGTATCATTTTGTGATGCTGAAATCTGAAGATTCGATATGAGTTCCATGATTGAAAGTTGACTAGTTATATTACTCATAATGATGACCGCTGTTGCCAACCACAATTTCCAGGGGCAGTTTATACTGGAGCCTCAAGCATGTAGCCCATACGATAAGAAATTATTCAGAATTCGTAAAATCTACAGCTCATGCTTCATATACCACTCGGGTTCGAGAGCAGAATTCTAAACTGGTTTATTGTGTATACCAAACATGAACCGTGTATAAAAATTCGTACTAGGACGATAGTTCAGGTTATTGTTTCCAAATGACCCGGGGATGTTTGTTTACACTACTCTGAAGTTATGATTGTTTAATCGAAAATTCCAAATTTAAATAATTAACTTTATTTCGGCATCTCTATACATTCGCAACACTAACTCAATAACAGATGAAATTCTATTCGATATCTACGGAATCTATTCAATGCTTTGATTTCACCGCTTTGCAAGAGCACTCTTTAACAACTGCATCTTTTCTTGAAGCGGCCCACTGCAACAAAGGAACAATTACACGATATAGACCTACACCATCCGCAGTAAGTCTGTATTCCACTCTAGGCGGCATTTCGTTGAAAGTTTCTCTAATAATGAGTTTGCTACCTTTTAAATCATATAGAGTCTTGGATAGAGTTTTTGCTGTTACCCCTCTTAATTCACTTCGCAATTCGCTAAACCTTATGCGTTTATGATTTCCTATCTCGTTGATTACAAGCAATGCCCATTTCTTACTAATTATGTCTATAATCCCTTGTAAGGGGCAGAATAAAGTAATATTTCCTCTGCGCATACTTGGTTTCTTTGTGGATACTCCATACTTTAAATAGTTTCTTTTAGATACTATCGATAGTGAACGGGAAACTATCGCTCATGTTCTCAGTCTTGAGACAACCGTTTTACGCATTGGTAAGTATTACCGTTGCTGTTGGATTGGGTCTGCTGTATTATTACCTAACACTCTCTCTTGTTCCACTCTCTGTCGTAGCCGATACGCTCGGACCAGCGTATATTGCAGCGTCATTCGGATTAACGTACCTGACCGCAACAATGGCTGGAATTAATGTTGCCTTGTTAATCTTCAAGATCAAGGGTTCAAGACTAATATCCATTAAGGGAAGCGGTGCTTCTGCGTTCGGTAGCACATTAGCAGCCATTACGCCTGGGTGCCCTGCTTGTACTACACCTATAGTCGCAGCCCTCAGCACAGTCGGTGCTCTAGCAATATTCCCATTGCAAGGTTTGGAACTCAAGTTGATATCAATAGCAGCACTGTCATTCTCCATCTACTGGATATTGAAGAGATTGCAACATGGATACAGAATTGAAAAGAGGTGATTTCTGCTGGCTTCAGGTGTGGTTGTGATTGGTATCGGAATTGCCATAGGAATAGCAATAGGAATAGGAATTGGGTTTGGTGCTCTGGTAAATTCATCTCCTAATGTTGAAAAGCAGATCGAAGAACAGAATGAAGTGATATCTGCACTCAAATCACAGTTGGAATCAGCAAATGAAAAGATTGAGACCTTGGTGCAACCCATAGATTCGATGATGGGTCGATCAATGATGGAGGAAATGCAATTCAACCCCGATGCCCCGATTACGATACCTATGATAGACGGTTACTATAATAGAGAAAGGGTATTTTTCATTCATACTGAAGTATCTGACAAGGGCATGGCTGAGATGATGACCAAGATGATCAACTTTCCTACCCTTCATCTTCCTGAATTAAAGAATATTGCTAGTGAGAAGTTGGGAAAAGTGTACGTCTTCAAGAACGGAATACCTGGTTCTGGACCATATGGCGGTGGACCGTTCATGTTCCAGATAGATATCTTCGATTCAATCCCTGGAGAAGAAGGATATAGCCAGTTCAGGGTTCCGCATCTGGTAACATGGAATGATAGTGCGACACCCAGAATCCTGACATCAGTGGAGGATCTCCTCGGATCCAAAGCAAACGGAGAACTAACCATACAAGAAACAGATAATGTGGTAAATGCACCTATGATCGTTTGGGATGATGATAATGGTAAGCAACAGGTGGCATCGATGATTGGAACAATGTTTGTAGGCATGCCGACTTTCACAGGACAAGTAATCAACGTTGATATTGATAATTATATCGTAAGAATTAAACTGAATTCGATGTAGATTTTATTAGCCTCCATCTTGCTGACTTGATTCTTTCTGTATTTGCCATATGAGTTGATGAAAATTCGTTTATGTAAATAAAAATAGTAACTATCGATAGGTTTTGTCATTAGTGCCTTACTAGCTTCACGAATGATTCTTTATCTTTAATAAATCTCGTTACGAGCAATTCAATCACTGCGCCAAATGCTATGCAAGTGTCATGAGAAATATGTTATATCCCGCAGCAAAGTTGATTCCAAAAGGTCCCATCATCATTACTAGCCATGGAGCAAGCATCATTCCTATCCCTACTATGAAACCCCATATCATACCACACCACCACTTGCCCTTTCCAACGATCAATGCATAGGTCAAGCCGAATGTAACACCGTTCCAGAAGTGCCATAGTGTTTCAGCTATCAAAGCATCTACAGGTGGTAGGAAAAGATGTATCGGAACTCCTCTGTGTGATGATTTCTCGTATGCCGTTTTTATATAGCCCGTAAATACTTGATTTCTTCTATTGATCAAATGGTTGTGATATTGAATTCGTTTTAGGTTACGTCCAGATTTATAAGATTAACTGGATACCATCTTTCAAGATAAGTAGTCCAGCTATAAGGATTAAGATGCTGAATATAAGAATTAGTTTGCGTGGCGAAGTAGTTGATGCTATTCTTACACCTAGTAGGGTTCCAGGTAAGGATCCCACCAAAAGGAAGACAACCAAAGCAACCGGAAGGTTTTCGAGGTTGTAATGGAACAATACTCCTATAAGAGATGCAGCAAGCCCAAAAATCACAGACGTTCCCGCTACATGTTTAGGAGAACGGACCACCTTTAATAGTACTGGGACCAAAATCGTGCCTGCCCCAACTGATGCCATTTGCATCATAAAGCTTACTATACCACCTATACCCAAGAGTGTGCCCTTTTCACCTTTTGAAAAATTCTTTTTAAGTTCCACTGCTTGGGCTTCTGAACTTGGGTTACCTTTCTTCTTAATTACATGCTTCTTTATCATAAATCCTGAAATGCCTACTAATAAAACGCCTATCGAAAAGAGGATAACAAGTTCTAATGTTTCAACCCCGTAAATAGTTTTTATATATATCCAGACCCTGCTGCCTAAAAACATCGAGGGAATAACGGGGATTATCACATAGATAAATGCACGCCAGCTTATGTTACGCTTCCTGCTGTGAAGTGCAGTGCCGAAAATCTTTGTAACGAAGTTAAAAAGTAGACTTGCTCCGACCATAGAGGTGGCAGGTACACCAAGGAAGAGTAGTGATGGAACTATCAAGGCGGCTCCTCCTATTCCAGATGCCCCAACAGCAGTCCCGACTGCGAAGCCCACTCCAACTAGAATCGCCATAAAAATAGGATCTGCAAGTATAACGGATAGATCCGAGCCTATTACTAACGCTGGCAGGCCTACCGACAAAATATTTAACAACATAGCAATTGGTTCTATCAATTTAATCATCTCTTTTCTGCCTTATTAATAAATCTCACTAAGTGATCCTGTCAAGATAACCGCTTGACTGTTAAAGTTGTAGAATAACTTTGCTTTATTGCATAATTCTAGCGATTCATCATTTACTGCTGAATTTCATTCTATTCTGATCACTTGATGGATATAAACCATCTCAACATATGAACCGGATAGTTAAACTTTGATTATCGAAATTTTGCAACAAACAGCTGATGAGGCATAAGACAGCAGGGATAACTTTCAGTTTCTATCCAATAATAATAACATAGAACCGACGATAAAGTTGAGGAAGAATGCATCATTGCATGCTAGAGGATGTTTTAGCAGGAAGATTGCTGCCATTAGTCAATCAAAGGATTTCAATGCATGGAAGGATAGCGTTGGCTATGGTTCAAGATGGATAGTTGAATCAGCTTTCTCATGCATGAAGTGAATGTTTGGGAAGTGTGTTAGGGCAAAGCAATTTCCTAATATGGTCAAGGAGATTACTATCAAGACCAATCTATACAATATACTAGCATCAATGTAGCTACTCAATAGGTAAAGCAGCTCTAATAT
>JAZFZF010000070.1:0-4502 GCA_036443875.1 Nitrososphaerales archaeon | reverse complement strand
GCCATGATGCTTACCAAAGAAACCCCAAGACTTTGTGGACATGCCTTCAGAGACCTGAAGAACCTCTCCGTTATCAGCATCAATCGTTACAATATATTTCAAATCCTGTTCCGTATCTGCTACTACAAAGAAATACACAGTGTTGTCATCATGTGTTCGGAGCTTACCCATTCGTACTACGCCGTTATCAATTTCTGCTTGGGCAATACCAGCAGCCTCCGACATTGTTAGTTCTGCAGACACATCGAAGGAATGAAATTTGCTGAATTCCTTCATTGATATTGCTTCTGACTTGTACAGTACGTCACCATTTCCAGCATCTATAATTACTTTGTATTTTTCTTGCTCTTCATCATTTATTCCAATGAATTTATAGACAAGATAGCCTTGTGCTATACCCAACTTACCTTTAACAATCGTGTCAGTATTGTCTGATAATTCTGCCTCTGCAGTGGATGCTGCTTGTGTGAATTCAACCTTAAGATTCTCTTCAATTATTTTATTTATAGCTTCTCCAACATTGGCTGATCCCTCAATCTCAGGCATTTTATGACCATTGGACCTTTCTACAGTGGTTGCGATAGCAGGTGCTAAAACCATCAGTGAAACCATTACAAGACCAAAAGCAATAGCCGCTACAATAACATGCTTTCGTTCTTTGAAGTTAAATTTTACCAATATGAATACGAACCGTATTGCCAATGCTCATCATATAAGCCTTGTGTGTAGTTATCTTATAGAATAGACAAAAATATAGATGCTTAGATATATTAAATACTATTTCATAACCCTAGTTCTAGGTCTTATTATTGGCTGAATTAAAGTCGAGGGAAGGTAAATTGTTTGACGTAGCCTTTTGGGGTTTGAGAGCAGCAGTTGGTGTGATCTTCATTGCACATGGAGCAATTAAATTTCAACCTGGTTTTGTTCAATTTGTCACAGGCACTCTTGGATTTCCACCAGAGATGCAGATCCCTATTGCTTTAGCAGAGCTTGTATCAGGGATTCTTTTGATAGTTGGCATTTTAACGAGACTTTCAGCCTCATTACTGTCAATAATTATACTTGGAGCCATTTTCTATGTAAAACAAGCTGCAAATTTGACTGGGAGAGGAGGTTACGAGCTTGATCTTATTTTACTTGCCGCTTGTCTTGTCATAATAGTGGGTGGTCCGGGTAGGATCTCAATTTCTCACCTTAGCAAGAAGATCTCCGGAGTTCTTCGATGATCTTTCGACAGAAATAGGTAACCTTTCGCTGGAGACAATTGTTTTCGACCCGGTCATTGAATAATTAGAAAGAGGAAACATCGCTAATAGGGCACATAAAGTCCAGGATTTAACGGCGTCGGGTCAACCAAAGTCGTCCATGCAAAGACGTGTAGATATCCATTGGGTTTTCCATCAATGACCCGTGGCACAAATGGTGCAACTATATGGCTTTTCTCGAACGGTTCAAGTGTAACCTCGGTATAAGAAAGCTTCTTTGTAACTTCATCAGCGTCATATTCAGCGAACATCAGATAGAATGGTATTGTCTCGTTCAAATTGTTTCTAATGCGCACAGCATTAGTAGCCCAATCCAGATCAACAGTGTATTTATTGTCATATCTGATAAAATCTAACACCATTTGGGCGTTCATCACTTCCACTCTGCCTCCAGTAAGTTCAACATCAGAAGCAGCGACATTGAACTTCGTCAAAGCCTTGCCCTTGCCATAGTATGCAGTTATCTTATATTCTCCTTCAAGACTGCAAAGCTTTCCCCCAAGCTTCATAGGTTCAGCTTCAAACTTCATGTCCTTGTCAAGGTAGAGTTGCTGGAAGCTGCATGCAGCACCGTTAGGGTTGATGATCTTCAATATCAATGGAAAACCATTCGCTAATGCCAGTACCCTTCCACTCACCAGTACGGTTTCTCCAACTTCAAAGTTGTACTTTTGTGGAAATGCAGAGATAAGGATACCATACCTATCGTCTATGTAATTTCGATCCAGACTTAGAGTTGCATTCGCCATTTTCTCGTTGCTTATAGCCGAAATTGTATGGTTACCGTTAGGAGCATTACCAGGTACGTTGATGCTTGCCCTGAATGTACCGGTTGGAGATGTGAAGATCTTAAGAGGAATTGTATCCAATATCTCACCGTCAAAACTGATCTTTACAACACTCCTGGCAGAGAGTCCCCATCCGGTAATTGATACAGTTCCACCTTTCCCATTATTGGAAGCTAGAGAAAGAGCAAGTCCATCTTTCGCAACCGTAAAGAGAGTAGTTCCTACCCTACCGGTAAAATCTTCAGCTGAAATAGTATAAGTTCCTTCAGTATGATTCGCAGGGATACGAAACTTTCCAATGAATTTACCTAATTCACTGCCCAGTATCTCCGATGGAAACGTCGCCACATAATCGGAATTTAATTTTATCGATATTCTAGTACCGTTAACAAAGTTCCAACCAGTCACAATTACTTCTGTGCCAGGAGGACCAGTTGTGGGAGAGACGGTCATAAAAGCAGGTTCTCTCACATCGAATAAGCCAAAACCTGTTCTTCCAGAGGTGTCAGTTACTGTTATCGTATAGGAGCCAACAGCTCCATCGTTCGGTATTCTTATACTGGTTTCAAAGCTACCTAAAGCATCGGTCGTTAATGACGCAGGTGAAGTTTGAAGTGTTGTGGAGCCAAGTCTTATCGTTATGGGACTGTTTGAATTAAAGTCTGAACCAAAGATGGTAATGGGGCTGCCAGCAATACCAGCATTAGAGGATAATGTAACTACACCTGACCTTATAATCGTAAATAATCCTGAAGCAGGTCTTCCGAAGTTATCTGTTACCAATATTGTATGAGTGCCAACAGATGTATTTCCTGGTATAGTTATTATTGTAACAAAGCTACCAGATGGATCAGTTGTTAGAGTTGCAATCGTTGTGGAGCCAAGTCTTATCGTTATGGGACTGTTTGGATTAAAGTCTGAACCAAAGATGGTAATGGGGCTGCCAGCAATACCAGCATTAGAGGATAATGTAACTACACCTGACCTTATAATCGTAAATAATCCTGAAGCAGGTCTTCCCAATGCATCTTCTGCCGATATGGTGGTAGTGCCGATTGCTATACCAGTTGGAATTGTTATGGTAGCCGTAAAGCTGCCTGATGGAGTTGTAACTATGCTTGATGGTATAGTTGCAAGTGTAGTAGAGTTAAGTTTTATAACCAGCGGAGCGTTCGCTGCAAAACCTGTACCCGTTACTATCACTGATGTGCTAGTAGGTCCAGAATTTGTAGACAATGTTATCGTTTGTGATGTTACTGAAACTTCGAATATTACAGGTGCTACAAACATACCATCTGTAATGGAAATAAAGTGTCTTCCTGCAGTCGCGGTGCTGGGTATATTAAAAGTTGCAACAAACATTCTGTCTGTTGAAGGTAAACGAGGAGGAATAGTAGAGATCGTAAACCCATCAAATTTTATGTTAATACTCCTATCAGGACTAAAGTTTGAACCTGAAACAGTGACAGTAGTACCGGGTATACCACTATCAGGAGTTATAATTGCTACTGGCAAGAGGACCATGAATGTGGCGTAACTCATGTTAACCCCGTCGCTAGCGGTGACGATATGATCACCGTCAGATGCAGTTGGAGGTATGGTGATTGTAGCAGATAAGGTGCCCGATGTACTAGCAGTTGCATTTACCACAGATGCTTGGTCTACAGAAATGGAGACCAAAGTATTATTTCCAAAGCCCGAACCGATTACTGCGACTAGAGATCCAGGAATACCCGCGGTGGGAGATAGTGTTATACTCTCAAGAGCGGTGGCTTCACCCAAGTAGCCAATCCCATATATCCCTGTACAAAGTGGGACTAGAATCGCTAGTAATAATAATTTATTAGTGCGATTAGGGTAATTTTCTGTCATCCGGGTTTGCTCTTTGATCTTAACCCCAGAATCTCCCTCTAGGTGCAATATGCCTTGCCGAATATCCAAACCCTCATCTCTGCATGTTGAAAGCACGGACATCTCGCTTTTGATCGTGTCAAAATGCGTTTAAGGATTATTGAGGAACGAGTGTTCCAAGTACATAGGAACTCATAATATTGTCTGCAACTCTCCTGATCCACCCGAGATCCTTTGGGGAGTGGGTAATAATGTCCTTAACCTGAATGAACATTCCATATGAAAAAGGAGCTACATGCTTGCAAGTCTAGGTCGAAACTCTTCACATCTCTTTAAAACACCACATCTCATTTAGTAATGTTTCTGGCAATATGCCTACTATTTTGAACGTTCGCTCGTGGATAAATTTGTCATCCTAATCGAGGTATCTGAACCCACTGGGATCGACCAACCCGTTATGAACATGCATTCTATACATAAATGGAAGGGATTAAGATTCGGAAACTATATGCAAGAATAGAGATTTAGATTCGGAAACTATATGCAAGAATAGAGATTTAGATTCGGAAACTTTAAGCATGTCGACCGCATCTCG
>JAZFZF010000069.1:0-3897 GCA_036443875.1 Nitrososphaerales archaeon | reverse complement strand
CTGTATCTCTGTCTATAATTTTGATTGCTCTAGTTGAGGATGTCTGAGCTGCATCAAGGATAGTCAGCTCCTTCCTCGTCTAACATCTAACTTTTGGGTATATTCATTGGCTTGACAGGTTATCTGGTGTACATCTACTTACATAGACTGGGATTTTGATAACGTGAAGTTTTTGAAGGTTGTATATCAGGATCAAGGCAATCCAAAAATATCTCAACCATTGCCAACTGTCATGTAAACAAGATTATATTACCAATCTCTATAGGTCTCAAGAGTGCATAATAGAATGATTATATATGCGATCAACATTGCATGTAACGCAGGAGCTACAAGACCCATTCCAGTTTCCAGCTTGCACAAGTATCAACGTATGGAGTCAAATAAAGCCAGATTGGTATAAATCACTAGTCTTATTTTCCTAATGATTTCTGGAAAGATGCTGTGACTATATAGGGTGTAGTGTGACCCTTAAATGCTTAAGTTTAATTCTATACTTGGTACCCCTCGGAGTTACCCTTAGTTTGTAGCCACAGCAAGGACATCTTACCCCTGCATAATGTATGAATATTTCGCATATTTGACATCTCTTCTGTTCATCAGCATACCTAGAGATCCCATAGGGCTTCTTTGCTTTGTATTTTTGACATAACCCTTTGCATAGCATTGGTTTCACCGATTCACCTATAGTAGAACATTTAGTGTTTTGTTAGCAACCTATAAGGGAGTTTTGGTACGACTAGCTAAACGGGTATTAAATAAATTCTAAAAGTCTAAAGTTCACTTCAGAAAATACCACCTGCAAGGTCAGCCTTGACATGCACATTCATCACCTCCTCGTAAGGTGTAACCATGCCGCAATAAGGACATATCAGCAGACCCGAGTCTTCCTTTTTAACTTCAATATTTCTTTCTGAAATAGCTATGATCATGATCTTCTCACCATTAACTTTAATGTTAAAATCTTTCGATAAACCTCTTTTAGCAAGGAAGTTCTCTATATGCATGCTAACATTCTTTGCGGTTATGTCGTTCTCTACCAATGGATCTAAAACTATACTTCTAGTCTTTATTACCGGCACTGCTGCGATATTATCTCCAAGATAAGCGGCCAATTCCACCAAGAGGTCCTGTATATCGTTACAGTCTATGGTTATCATTCATGTTTTTTAACAATAACACGTATATCAAGATTAAGAATGGTTATCTGTCATCATAGTTTGTAGCCACAGCATGAAAATCTAGGTCCTCCGTACGACTTGCGCTGCGATTGAGATAGTAGCTACAAACGAAATAACCATAATTAGTTGAGTAATCGGAAATTCAGGGACCACCTCTACAGGAATGACTACCTCAAGAGGTTCTGGTTTTATAACTTTGCTTTGTATTTTGGACTCTTTCACCATATCAGCTAATGTTTGCATTTGGTCTGGATTACCATGCATCGTCATCACAATATAGGGCTGCACCGCCTTCACCATTTCAAATGCGTCTGATGGAGATGCGGTGGGCGAAGGATCTCCAGTTGGTACCAGCGCTACATGTACTCTTGATTCTATGTTGCTCAAATCCTCTACAAATGCAGAGTCAGAGCCATGGAATATTCTAAATCCATCGACTTCAATAACGTAAAGTAAAGGAATGTTTGCTGGATGCTCAGCAGGAAACGAAGTTACATCGATCCCAACTAAAGATATCGATTCGTTAGGTGACATCTGCGTTAGCTTATCATCAGGAATATTCCCCATCAATGCTGGAGATGCGCCTGGGTTGGCTATCACGCTAGCACCAGTTTTCTGTTGCATCTTAATCGTAGTCTCTGGGTCGTAATGGTCGCCATGCTCATGAGTTATTAATATCACATCAATTTCCTGTAGATTGTGAATGTCATCAGACAATAAATTGGAAGGATCTATTGCCACAACATGTTCTGATGTTTTTATCATAAATCCAGCCGAAGCGAAATCTTTCATTGCCCCCTTATGATTTCCTAACCACATAATTGCTATCTGTCCCTCTTGCACCTCTGCACTATAGAAATTCATAAGAGCGTCAGAACTATCTATAGCGTAGATATTTTCATCTACAGTAATGACAACGGTGCAAAGCAATATCCCAGCAACAATTATGGAACCATGAATATTATGCAATAATGATGTGTCTTAAGGCTACACTATAAAAGAATACCCTTGCAGTTCAAATTTTTCTCACTTACGATAGCTCAGTTTAGCCAATGTTGAGCAGAACTTTGAGCGAATTAAATAATGCTCTGGTACAAATGACTAACTTTTTCGACATTAACGCCGATATTTAGGAATTTGTACCTCTGAATAAATATTTTTTAAATATCATTCGATCAACAATTTTTCAACGATTGTTCACAAAAACTACATTTTGTGATATGAATTACGTAAGAAAATTAAAAGGGATGTCATCACGACGGGAATACTGGTTCTGGACCTATTCTATTTCCACTATCACTCGAACAATCTGTTGAGGGAAAGCATTTCAAGAGAATTATACGAACCTAAACGCTAGATTCGAAACGTCAGAGCAACTGGTCTTAAATTTATCACTCGTAGGATTTTTGAGAAAAATTGGTAGCTTTTTATTTAAATCGCAACCTAAGTTGTCATATGCCTAAGGAATATGCAAACTATATCAACGACGTTCCCCGGCATGGACTTGGAATTGTCTTTCTACTTTTTGGTATCGACAAGTTTCTTATACACGAATTTTATGTGTCATGGTTTACCGCCACAGAAAGAGCAAGAATAATTCTTCCTTTTCAAGAGATCAGCTTATCGATCTACATGATCGGCATTATTGAACTGGTCTTCGCAGCCTTATTATTTGCTGGAGTAGGCGTACGATGGGTCTCTGTTGCTGTAACTGCGTGGCTTATTGCCATATTATCCATAGCACGATATCCATCGAGTTTTCCGCAAGACATAGGATTATTGGGTATATCTGTAATGCTGATTTTAACTAATGCTGCATGGAAGAATGCGTATACAGAGAAATTTTTGAATTATTTATGGATCCTTAGGTATTCAATATCTGCGGTACTTCTCTTTTGGGCTGTGGACCATATTACAAATTATTCCAGACATATAGGATGGATGAGATTCGCAAGCGCAGTGGCTGAAGGCTTGTCTGCAAATGACATCATAACACTGATCATATCTATAGCGATCATGGAAGTAGTCCTAGCAGGGATGATAGCATCAGGCAAGCTTTTGATAACAAAATATTCATTGGTGGTTGCAACTATATTCCTTTTATTAGCCAGAGTAGCACTGGCACCTCCTATCAACAACCACCAAAGCATAGGACTAGCTTTTGCCACAGCATGGCTTGCATACATTGCGTTTAGTAAAAGAAGAGTTTAGTAATGTTGGCTGAAACCAAAAAAAATAAAAGGTGTTTAGGTAATCCTTGATCTCAGTCTAAAGATTCCTATTACGGTCACTAATGCTACAATTGTTGGCAGCATGACTGTTACTGGGAACTCGGGAACAACTTGTATGCTGAATTCATCTTTCAGGGGAGATGGGAGTGGATTGAACTCTATTCCAACTATCTGTGCAGAGATGGCATAGTTCCCATTTTGCATAAAGATGGGACCTTTGACCATGTAAGGACTGGTCATCTCTGTCCCTTGACCTCCTGTTACTATTGGTACATCTGCGCCTGATGAAGGTGTAATTTCAAGTTCTAGATCGCCATCGTGATCATGGAATTGTTCGCTCCAAACTTCCATACCGTCCTTAGTGATTATAACCTTATAGTCGAGATGATCGATCTTTCCAGGTGTAACGGAAGCTCCTTCTAGTTCCTTTGCCTTTGCTGTGAAGGAGAGCGTTACCTTCTCGCTCGTCGTGCGATCAAAGGGTAACG